>JANOSS010000173.1:0-5113 GCA_031415995.1 Caulobacter sp.
ATCAGCCACGAAGACCGGGATGCGATGATCCGCGCGTCTTTGATGACTCATGGCGATACCGGGATCACGCCTCGCCACACATTGTTCTACTTCAGCAGCGACGGCGACCACGACGACCTGAACGAGGTCGCCCGTCGCGCCGGCTTCCTGACCCGGGGGCAGGGCGACTCGACCGTTCTCGAAACGACCATGGCAGTGGATGAAGCCAGCTTCGCCCCCGTCTCGTCGATGATGCAATCCTGGGCCGCGGCCTTCCAGCTCGACTACGACGGCTGGGAGTGCGCGGTCGTGACGAACTAAGACCAAGAGCCGTAAATGCCCAAACGTACAGACTTGAAATCCATATTGATTATTGGAGCAGGCCCGATTGTCATCGGGCAGGCGTGCGAGTTCGACTACTCCGGAGTCCAGGCGTGCAAGGCGCTGAAGGCCGAGGGATACAGGGTCATCCTGGTTAACTCGAACCCGGCCACGATCATGACCGATCCGGACATGGCGGACGCGACCTATATCGAGCCGATCACGCCGGAGTTCGTCGAGCGGATCATCGCCAGGGAGCGGCCCGACGCCCTGTTGCCGACAATGGGTGGCCAGACGGCCCTGAACACGGCGCTGGCGCTGGACGCAAACGGCGTGCTGGAGAAGTACGGCGTCGAGATGATCGGGGCGAAGGCCGATGTCATCGACAAGGCCGAGGACCGCCAGAAATTCCGCAACGCCATGGACAAGCTGGGCCTCGAATCGCCGAAGTCCAAGGCCGCTCACAATATGGAAGAGGCGCTGGCCGGGCTGGAGTTCGTCGGCCTCCCCGCCGTGATCCGTCCGTCCTTCACCCTGGCCGGCACCGGCGGCGGCATCGCCTTCAACCGCGAGGAGTTCGAGGAGATCGTTCTGCGCGGCCTCGACCTGTCGCCCACCACCGAGGTGCTGATCGAGGAGTCAGTGCTGGGCTGGAAGGAGTATGAGATGGAGGTCGTCCGCGACAAGGCGGACAACTGCATCATCATCTGCTCGATCGAGAACATCGACCCGATGGGCGTGCACACGGGCGACTCCATCACCGTCGCCCCGGCCCTGACGCTGACCGACAAGGAGTACCAGCGCATGCGCACGGGCTCGATCAACGTCCTGCGCGAGATCGGGGTCGAGACCGGCGGTTCGAACGTCCAGTGGGCCATCAACCCGGCCGACGGCCGGATGGTGGTGATCGAGATGAACCCGCGCGTGTCGCGGTCATCCGCCCTCGCCTCCAAGGCCACCGGCTTCCCCATCGCCAAGGTCGCCGCCCGTCTGGCCGTCGGCTACACCCTCGACGAACTGACCAACGACATCACCATGGTCACGCCAGCCTCGTTCGAGCCTTCGATCGACTATGTCGTCACCAAGATCCCCCGCTTCGCCTTCGAGAAATACCCCGGCGCAGAGGCCACCCTGTCGACCTCGATGAAGTCCGTCGGCGAGGTCATGGCCATCGGCCGCACCTTCCAGGAATCGATGCAGAAGGCCCTGCGCGGCCTCGAGACCGGCCTGTCGGGTTTCGACGAGATCGAGATCGAAGGCACTGACGGCCACGACGACGATGCCTCCATCCGGGCCGCCGTGGTACGGGCGCTGGGCCAGCCGACGCCCGACCGCTTCCGCGTCAACGCCCAGGCCTTCGGACACGGCCTGTCGGTCGAGGAGGTCAATGCCGCCTGTTCCTACGAGCCGTGGTTCCTGCGCCAGATCGCCGACATCGTCCGCACCGAGGGCCACGTCCGCGTCCAGGGCCTGCCGACCGACCCGACCGAGTTCCGCAAGCTGAAGTCCAAGGGCTTCTCGGACGCCCGGCTGGCCCAGCTGACCGGCGCGACAGAGAAGGCCGTTCGACACGCCCGTCGCGGCCTGAACGTGCGTCCCGTGTTCAAGCGGATCGACACCTGCGCGGCCGAGTTCGCCTCCGCCACCGCCTATATGTATTCGACCTATGAGACCGGTGCGCTGGGCCAGATTCCGCTCTGCGAATCCGAGCCAACCGACAGAAAGAAAGCGATAATTCTGGGCGGCGGCCCCAACCGGATCGGGCAGGGGATCGAGTTCGATTACTGCTGCTGCCACGCGGCCTTCGCCTTCGCCGACATCGGAGTCGAGTCGATCATGGTCAACTGCAACCCGGAGACGGTGTCGACCGACTACGACACCTCCGACCGGCTGTATTTCGAGCCCCTGACGGCCGAGGACGTGCTGGAGCTGATCGAGGTCGAACGCTCCAAGGGCGACCTGATCGGCGTCGTGGTCCAGTTCGGCGGCCAGACCCCGCTGAAGCTGGCCCATGCGCTGCACGAGGACGGCATCCCGATCCTGGGCACGTCGCTGGACTCGATCGACCTGGCCGAGGACCGCGAGCGGTTCCAGGTCATGCTGCACGACATCGGCCTGATGCAGCCGCCCAACGGCCTGGCCCGCTCGGCCGAGGAGGCCGCGCAGAAGGCCGAGGAGGTCGGGTATCCGGTCGTCCTGCGCCCCTCCTATGTGCTGGGCGGACGCGGCATGATGATCGTCCACGACCGCGAGCAGCTGGATCGCTATGTCGGCGAGGCCATGCGGGTTTCGGGCAATGATCCGGTCCTGATCGACCACTATCTGAACCGCGCCACCGAGGTGGACGTCGACGCGCTGTGCGACGACGAGACGGTCTTCGTGGCCGGCGTGCTGGAACATATCGAGGAAGCCGGCGTCCACTCGGGCGACAGCGCCTGTTCGATGCCGCCCTTCTCGCTGTCGGCCGAGATCGTCGCCGAGCTGAAGCGCCAGACCGAGGCTATGGCCCGGGCGCTGAAGGTGCGCGGCCTGATGAATGTGCAGTTCGCGATCGAAGAGCCGCACAGCGATGCACCGCGCATCTTCGTGCTGGAAGTGAACCCGCGCGCGTCGCGCACGGCGCCGTTTGTCGCCAAGACCATCGGCCAGCCGGTCGCCGCCATCGCCGCCAAGGTCATGGCCGGGGTGCCGCTGAAATCCTTCGGCCTGAAGGACGTCCCCTACGACCATATCGCGGTCAAGGAGGCGGTCTTCCCGTTCGCCCGCTTCGCCGGGGTCGACACCATCCTCGGTCCCGAGATGCGCTCGACGGGCGAGGTCATGGGGCTGGACTTCAAGCGTGAGGGCGAGGCCGACATGGCGCCTGCCTTCGCCCGCGCCTTCGCCAAGTCCCAGATCGGCGGCGGCACCATCCTGCCGATCGCCGGCTGCGCCTTCGTGTCGGTCAAGGACGACGACAAGCCGTTCATCGTCGAGGCCGTGACCCTGTTGCTGAAACAGGGCTTCGAGGTCATCGCCACCGGCGGCACCCACGCCTATCTGGTGCAGCAGGGTCTGCCCGTCGGCTTCGTCAAGAAGGTGCTGGAAGGCCGTCCGAACATCGTCGACGCGATCAAGAACGGCGACGTTCAGCTGGTCATCAACACCACCGAGGGCAAGCAGTCGCTGCAGGACAGCTTCAGCCTGCGCCGTTCGGCCCTGATGACGAAGGTACCCTACTATACGACGTCAGCGGGAGCCCTGGCGGCGGCTCAGGCCATCGGGGCGATCCAGGCGGATGCGCTGGACGTGCGGCCGATCCAGGACTTCGCGCACTAAGGCCGCCCGACCAGACGTAGGAAGTCCGGGTTCTCGCGTAAGCCGGCCAAGTCCGCGTCTGCACCGGTGGGATCCGAAATATCCCACAATTGCTGGCGGAATCCGCTGTCCAGGGCGACGGCTCGCCGAGCGCAATCGAGGGCGTTGTCTCGGGCCGACACCGCGTCCTGCGGGATCGTTGCGGCCTGTTGTTTCTGGCCGAAGGCCGCTGCCAGATAGAACCAGTACCTTGGGTCTTTCTCGGCCTGCGTGTTCGACAGCGTGGCCCCGATGTCGATCACCGCTTGAGGATCCGGCTTGTAAAGAAGGTCGAGCATCATGCTCACCGCGTCCTGAACCGTCAGGCCTGCTTTTTTACGACCCAAGGTTCGGATAAAGCTTTGGTCCGATCCCGGGTTCGAGGATTGGGTGATTTGAGTGACCGCATTGCGCGCGGCCGGTGACAGAATCGGTGAACGCGCAAGCTCACCCTCGGCCTGATCGAACATTCTGGTCAGGACCAGGCGGGTGTTCAGGTACATGTAGAGGAAGCCGCAGACCGCGCCGAAGATCACCATCACGCATCCCACCACCGGCACGACGCCGGCCGTCGGAGCGGACTCCGTGCCGAACACGGCGGCGTGCTCTTCGAGCAGGGTTCGGAAAGCGAGCAGGGCGCCGTTCAGCTCGTGAAACTGGGCAAGTCCTGCCCCCACCAGGAGAGTGGTCAACCAGTCAGAGATCTTCTCGAGGTTGGTGTTGGATTGAAGGAGGGGCGCCTTCTTGCCGGTGGGCGTGTCGACCGCAGCTCCAGAGACCGCCGGCTCTTCCGGCGGTCTGGCGCCGGTCAGAACTCGTGGGACCCCGAACAGGAAACCCAACATGGCGCCCGTTGCAAAAGCGCCGAGGAAGATGATCCCCGAAATCCCCATCGCGGCCATCCACCCCCGCGTGACGACCGCCATGATGGTCGTGGCGATCGTCGCACCCACAGCCAGCATCAAAACGCCGTTGATGCCATCGACAGAGCCGCGGGTGGCGATCGATTCGACTTCGCTCATGACCTGTCCTCCAAACCTACTCTGACGAGCAGCGTTCGATCAGGTCATAGCTCGCTGCAGGGTTGAAGAACAGAGAACAAATCGCGCTGATTGTAGCCCCCGGTTAGTTCCCGATGATTCGACCAGCCGCTCACCGCAGGAACCGGTCAGTTGGGTCAACTCGACCACGCAGAGGTCCGCACGTTCCTGCAGATTGCGCAGTCTCCCCTGCGACCGTTTCGACGCACGGTCAGACCCATCTCCGATTGTGATAAAGTCTCGGCGGTTCCGCGGGACGCAGCGATGCTGAGCGCTACCCACGTGCTGACCTGAAAATCAGAACTCCTCCCAACCGTCTTCGGACGCGACCGGTTGCGGCTTGCGGGCGGCGCCGCCGTGACCGACGGTGCGCATCTGGGCGACCGGACGGTTGGCCGGGCGGGACTGGGGTCGGGGCGCGCTGCGAGCCGCCGGGG
>JANOSS010000174.1:0-15520 GCA_031415995.1 Caulobacter sp.
CTCGCCTTCATCGTCACCGTCGCCATGCTGCACGTCGTCAACAACGCGACCATCCCCGTCAGCCTGACCAGCCCCAAGAGCTACATCGTCTACGCGGGCGTGCAGGATGCGATGACGCAATGGTGGTACGGCCACAACGCCGTCGGCTTCTTCCTCACGGCGGGCTTCCTGGGGATGATGTACTACTTCGTGCCCAAGCGGGTGGACCGGCCGGTCTACAGCTACCGCCTGTCGATCGTGCACTTCTGGGCGCTGATCTTCATCTACATCTGGGCCGGCCCGCACCATCTGCACTACACGGCGCTGCCGCAGTGGGCCCAGACCCTGGGCATGACCTTCTCGATCATGCTGTGGATGCCGTCCTGGGGCGGCATGATCAACGGCCTGATGACCCTGTCGGGGGCCTGGGACAAGCTGCGGACCGACCCCGTGGTCCGGATGATGGTCGTCTCGATCGCCTTCTACGGCATGAGCACCTTCGAAGGTCCGGTGATGTCGATCCGCGCGGTCAACGCGCTCTCCCACTACACCGACTGGACCATCGGCCACGTGCATTCCGGCGCCCTGGGCTGGGTCGGCTTCATCAGCTTCGGTGCCATCTACTGCCTGGTGCCGTGGCTTTGGAAGAAGGCCGACATGTACTCGAACAAGCTGATCGAGTGGCACTTCTGGATCGCGACCACCGGGATCCTGCTCTACATCGCCGCGATGTGGGTGTCGGGCATCATGGAAGGCCTGATGTGGCGCGAATACACGCCCCAGGGCTTCCTGGCCTACAGCTTCATCGAGACGGTCTCCGCCAAGCACGTCGAGAACGTCATCCGCACCGTTGGCGGCCTGATGTACCTCGCCGGCGCCGTGATCATGATCGTCAACATCTGGCGCACGATCCGGATGCCGTCCCCAGTCGCGTCTGAACAGACGCAGCCCGCCCTCGCTCTCGCGATCGCTTGAGGTCCCTGATGTCACTCTGGAAACACCACGCCAAGCTCGAGCGGAACTCTCTGCTGCTCGTCGTCGGCATCCTCGTGGTCGTCTCGATCGGCGGCCTGGTGGAGATCGCCCCGCTGTTCTGGCTGCAAAGCACGATCGAAAAGGTCAACGGCATGCGTCCGTACACCCCGCTCGAGCTGGCCGGCCGCGACATCTATGTGCGTGAGGGCTGCTATCTGTGTCACTCGCAGATGATCCGTCCCCTGCGCGACGAGGTCGAACGCTACGGCCACTACAGCCTGGCGGCCGAGAGCATGTACGACCACCCCTTCCAGTGGGGGTCCAAGCGCACCGGTCCCGACCTGGCCCGCGTCGGCGGCAAGTACTCCGACTCCTGGCACCGCGACCACATGATCGATCCGCGGTCGGTCGTGCCGGAATCGGTCATGCCGCCCTACAAGTTCCTGGCCGAGAAGGAGCTGGATTACAGCGACATCACCGACAAGATGAAGGCCCTGCACACGGTCGGCGTCCCCTACACCACCGAAGAGATTGCCAACGCCAGGAAGGATCTCGAGGCCCAGGCCGACCCCTTCTCGACCGACGCGGTGGGTCTGCGCGGGCGCTATGGCGCCAAGGTGGTCAACCGCGACTTCGACGGCAATCCCGACAAGATCACCGAAATGGACGCCGCCATCGCCTATCTGCAGATGCTCGGCACCCTGGTCGATTTCAAATCCTACAAGGCCCAGGCCCCGGAGAACCAAAGATGAGCGGGCTCTCCTACGAAACCGTGGCGCGCTTCTCCCAGCAAGCGGGGCTGATCTATTTCGGCCTGATCTTCCTGGCTGGCGTCGCCTACGCCCTGTGGCCTTCCAAGAAGGCGGAATTCCAGCATGCCGCGCGCATGCCGCTGGATGACGAGGAACTGCTCTGATGGCGTCCGAACGCGAAACCGACGACGTCACCGGCGTCGAAACCACCGGGCACGAGTGGGATGGCATCCGCGAGCTCGACAATCCCTTGCCGCGCTGGTGGCTGTGGACCTGGTACGGCAGCATCCTGATCGCGGTGATCTACATGATCCTGATGCCCGCCTGGCCCGGCCTGCATGGCTACACCAAGGGCCTGCTGGGGCACTCCGACCGGGTCGATGTGGCCACCGAGTTGGCGGCCCTCGACGTTCAGCGCGGCGCCGGGGCGACGATGATGCGCAAGGCCAGCCTTGAGCAGATTGAAAAGAACCCTGAACTCCAGGCCTACGCCCAGCAGGTCGGCCAGTCCGTCTTCGGCGACAACTGCGCCACCTGTCACGGCATCGGCGGCACGGGCGGGACGGGCTATCCCAACCTGCGCGACGACGTCTGGATCTGGGGCGGTACGCTGCAGGACATCCAGCACACCCTGCAGGTTGGCGTTCGCGCCGATCACGCCGGAACGCGCATGTCACAGATGCCCGCCTTTGGTCGTGACGAACTTCTGGCCCCGGCGGCAATCAGCGACATGACCGAATATGTTGTCAAGCTGTCGGGCCGTCCCGCCGACGCAGGCGCCGTAGCCCGCGCCGCGCCGGTTTACGCCACCCAGTGCGTCGCCTGTCACGGGGTGGAAGGCCGCGGGATCCAGGCGCTCGGCGCCCCTGACCTGACGGACGCGGATTGGCTCTATGGGTCCGATCGCGCGGCCATCAGCGGGCAGATCTACGCCGGCAAGGGTGGCGTCATGCCCGCCTGGGGAGGTCGTTTGAGCCCGGAAACCATCAAGGCCCTGACGGTCTATGTGCACGCCAACGCGGGTGGTCAATAGGGCCCATGCCCACCCTCATCGACAACACCCGCCCCAAGTCTGAAACCCGCCCCAAGTCTGAAACAAGGGCGACGGTCTCGGCCGCCGCTCGGGCCAAGGGCAAGGGCGACGCCAAGGGCGGCCTCTACAAGCCGCGCGAGCCGATCTATCCCAAGCTGGTCCATGGCCGCTGGCGCACGATCAAATGGGCGCTGCTGTTCGTCACCCTGGCGATCTACTACATCACGCCCTGGATCCGCTGGGCGCGGCCGGGCGACCTGCCGCAACAGGCGGTGCTGGTGGATTTCGCCGGCCGCCGCTTCTACTTCTTCGACATTCAGCTGTGGCCGCAGGAAGTCTATATCTTCACCGGCCTGCTGGTGATCTCGGCCCTGGCCCTGTTCTTGGTCACGGCCCTGTTTGGCCGGCTGTGGTGCGGCTATGCCTGCCCGCAGACGGTCTGGACCGACCTCTATATCGTGGTCGAGCGCGCGTTCGAGGGTGACCGCAACGCTCGTATGCGCCTGGACGCCCAGCCCCTGTCGTTCGACAAGGCCTGGCGCAAGACCGGCAAGCACCTGACCTGGCTGGGCATCGCCTTTGGCACCGGCGGCGCCTGGATCTTCTATTTCCATGACGCGCCGACCCTGATCCGCACCTTCTGGATCGGGCAGGGGGCAATGACCGCCTATGTCTCCTGCGCCCTGTTGACGGCGACCACCTATGTCTTCGCCGGCTGGATGCGCGAGCAGGTCTGCACCTACATGTGTCCGTGGCCTCGCATCCAGGGGGCCATGCTGGACGAACATTCGCTGCAGGTGGCCTATCTGCGCGACCGCGGCGAGCCGCGCGGTCCGCACAAGA
Source organism: Caulobacter sp. (assembly GCA_031415995.1). Taxonomy (GTDB): domain Bacteria; phylum Pseudomonadota; class Alphaproteobacteria; order Caulobacterales; family Caulobacteraceae; genus Caulobacter. The sequence continues at coordinate 3,583 of JANOSS010000174.1, forward strand.
AGGGCCAGTCCTGGGACGGACGGGGCGACTGCATTGACTGTCACCAGTGCGTCGTGGTGTGCCCCATGGGCATCGACATCCGCGACGGCAGCCAGCTGGAGTGCATCAACTGCGGCCTCTGCGTCGACGCCTGCGACGACATTCTGGGACGCCTGGGGCGACCGACCGGCCTGATCGCCTATGACACGGACTCGGCCGTCGCGGCCCGCGCCTGCGGCCAGAAAGCCGTCTACAAGCCGATCCGCCCCCGGACGATCTACTACGCCCTGGCCCTGATCCTGGTTTCGGGCCTGACCCTGTGGGCGTTGATTGACCGGCCCAAGGCCGACGTCCATGTCATCCGCGACCGCAATCCGATCTATGTGCGCATGCACGATGGCGCGGTGCGCGACGGCTACACCCTGAAGATCGCCAACCGCACCTTCGAGGACCGCCGTTTCGAGATCGCCTTCGCCGGTCTGGAGGGCGCGCGCCTCAGCCAGCCCGGACGCCCGCCGGGTTCCAGAGTGGGTGTCGTTGTTCCCGCCGACGAGGTCGTGGCCGTGCGGGTGTTCGTCACCGGGCCGCCCGACGCCGAGCGTCCGTCCAGCCTTCCGGGCCGCTTTGTCGTCCGCTCGGGCGACATCCAGACCGAGTCCAAGACCGTCTTTCTTTCCGGAGCCGTGAACCCGCAATGACCCAGGCCGCCTCCTCTTCGACCACCCCCGCCAAGGGCGCGATCACCGGCTGGCACGTGCTGGCGGGGATGGTGCTGTTCTTCGCCGTCATCATCGCCGTGGACACCCTGTTCATCGTCAAGGCCTATCGCAGCTTCTCGGGCGAGGTGGCCTCCAACCCCTATGAGGCCGGGCTGGCCTTTAACCGCACCCTGGCCCAGCGCCAGCGCGAAGCGGCCCTGGGCTGGACCGCCGTGATCGAGCGCCCCGAGCCGGGCATCGTGGCCTTGCGGATGAACGACAAGGCCGGTCAGCCGCTCTCGACCCTGTCGCTGACCGGGACCCTGGACCGCCCGGCCACGGAAGTGGGACGCCAGACCCTGAACTTCAAACCGACGGGCGATGGCTGGTATCGCGCCGCAGCGCGCCTGGATGGCGCCTGGGATCTGCGCGCCACCGCCCGCAACGCCCAGGACAAGTTCGAGATCGAAAGCCGGCTGGTGACCCCATGACCCCGGCCCTGGCCATTCCGCGCGATCTGGAGGCCTTCGTCCGTCGCGACGCTGCGGGGAAGGGGCGGCTGGAGCTACTGGTCAACGGCCCCCGTTGCGCCGCCTGTATCGGCAAGATCGAAAAGGCCGTCGGGGCCTTGCCGGGGGTCGAGGGCGCGCGCCTGAACCTGACGACCGGCAAGCTGGCGGTGGATCTCAAGGCCGTGTCGGCCAATCCCGACCGGGTGGTCGAGGTGGTCGAGGGATTGGGCTATCGCGCCTGTCTGTACGATCCGACCGAGGCCGCCGCCGCCCAGGATCGCGAAGGTCGCGAGCTAGCCGTGGCGCTGGGCGTCGCCGGCTTCGGCGCGGGCAATGTGATGATGTTCACTGTCCCGGCCTGGGCGGGACTGTTTGGGCAGGAGCTCAACGCCTCGACCCTGACCGTGATGTACTGGATGGCCGCCATCGTCGCCACGCCGTGCGCGCTGTTCGCCGGACGGCCGTTCTTCCGCTCGGCCTGGGCGTCGCTGCGGCGCGGCAAGGCCAATATGGACGTGCCGATCTCGATCGGCGTGATCCTGACGCTGATCGTCAGCTTCTCCGAGACGATCCTGGGCGGGCCGCATGCCTATTTCGACGCGGCGGTGACCCTGCTCTTTCTGCTGCTGATCGGGCGCTATCTCGATCACCGGCTGCGCAACACCGCGCGGTCGGCGGCGCGTGATCTTCTGGCGCTGCAGACGCCGTTCGCGGTGCGTCTGGCCGGTCCGCTGGAGCAGGGTGTGCCGATTGCCGATGTGCGGGTCGGCGACCGTCTGGTGGTCGCGCCCGGCGACCGTATTCCCGTCGATGGCCGCGTCGAAAGCGGTGGTTCCGAGCTCGACAATGCGCTGATCACCGGCGAGACCGCTCTGGTCTCCGTCGCCGCCGGGGCCAGGGTTCACGCCGGCGCGCTGAACCTCAGCGGCCGCCTGGTCATGGTGGCCACCGCGCGCAGTGAGGACTCCACCTTGGCGGCGATCGGCCGGCTGATGGAGGCCGGCGCCCAAAGCCGCTCCCGCTATGTGCGCCTGGCCGACAAGGCCGCCGCCCTCTATGTGCCCGTCGTCCACACCCTGGCCGCCCTGACCTTCGTGGGCGGCTGGGCGCTGGGCCTGGGTCCGCGCGAGGCGCTGCTGCGGGCTGCGGCGGTGCTGATCGTGACTTGCCCCTGCGCCCTGGGACTGGCGGTGCCCGCCGTCCAGATCGCCGCCAGCAGTCGGCTCTTCCGCCGCGGCGTGCTGGTCAAGTCGGGAGCCGCGCTGGAGCGGCTGGCCGAGGTCGACCATGTGGTGTTCGACAAGACCGGCGTGCTGACCGAGGGCCAGCCCCGCCTCCTCGATGCGCCGGCCCATCTGGTCGCCATGGCCGCCCCTCTGGCGCGCGGCTCGCGTCATCCGCTGGCGCGGGCCATGGCTGCGGCCGCCGGCCCCGGCGGTGTCGCCGAAGACTGCGTCGAGACCCCCGGTCAGGGCGTCGAAGGGGTGATCGACGGTCGCCGTGCGCGTCTGGGCCGCGCCGCCTTTGTTGGACTGCAAAGCCAGGGCGCACTCGAGACCGAGCTGTGGTTCGGCTTCGAGGGTGACGTGAAGATCCGTTTCGCGTTCGAGGATCAGCCTCGCGCCGATGCGGCGGCGACGATCGCCGGTGTGAAGGCCATGGGGCTGACGGTTGAAATCCTGTCGGGAGATCTGGCCGGGCCGGTGGAGCGGGTGGCCCGGGCCGTGGGCCTGGACGCCATGGAATGGCGCGCGGGCCTGACGCCGTTCGAGAAATCGGCGGCCATCGACGCGCTCAAGGCCTCTGGCCGACGTGTCCTGATGGTCGGCGACGGCCTCAATGACGCTGCGGCCCTGGCGCGGGCTCACGCCTCGATGGCGCCGTCGGCGGCGGTCGACGCGGCCCAGAGCGCGGCCGACCTGGTGTTCACGGGCCGGGCCCTGTCGGTGGTGATCGACGCCATTGCGACGGCGCGCACGGCCCGTCGGCGGGCGCTGGAGAACTTCGGCTTCTCGGCGCTGTACAATCTGGTCGCGGCCCCGGCGGCCATCGTCGGCCTGCTTAACCCGTTCATCGCGGCCCTGGCCATGTCGGGATCGTCGATCATCGTCCTGCTCAACGCCTTGCGGCCCAGTACGGTCAGGATGCCCAAATGACCATCTTGCTGTTCCTGGCCCCCGCATCGGTCGCCCTGGGCGCCCTGGGCCTGGCGGCCTTTCTGTGGACGATGCGGTCGGGGCAGTATGACGACCCCAAGGGTGACGCCGAACGGATCCTGTACGACCATCTCGAAGACCTGCCGCCGCCGCGCGGCGATTGATCCAGATCACGGCCGGCCGGCCGCCGGTATGGAAGAGTCATGGGCGACGCAAGGAGCCCCGATCATGACCGCCGCGCTGACCAAAGACGCCGCCGCCGACCCCCTCGTCACGCGCCGTCCGTCGGCGTTCGACGTTCACGACAGCCGGGCCCCGCGTTACACCAGCTATCCTACCGCCCTCCAGTTCTCCGACGCCGTCGGTGGCGACATCTATGGCCAGTGGCTGGGCGCCCTGAACCCCGCCGAGCGGGTGTCGCTGTATGTCCATGTGCCGTTCTGCGCGCGGCTGTGCTGGTACTGCGGATGCCATACCCGCGTGGTCAAGAAGGCCAGCCTGATCAGCGACTATGTCGAGAACCTGATCGAGGAGCTGGCGCTGGTGGAGGCGCGACTGCCGGGGCGGCTGACCGCCGGCGCGCTGCATCTGGGCGGCGGCACGCCCAACATGCTGTCGCGCGACGATCTGGTCCGGCTGTTTGGCGCCCTCAGGCACGTGTTCCGCTTCGCGCCGGGCATCGAGATCTCGGCCGAGCTCGACCCGGCCACCCTGACGGAGAGCTGGGTGAGGGCGGCGGCCTTTCATGGCCTGACCCGCGCCAGCCTGGGCGTTCAGGATCTGGCCCGGCACGTCCAGGACGCCGTCAACCGCATCGAGCCCTTCGAGACCGTGGCGCGGGCGGTCGGCTGGCTGCGTGCCGCCGGCGTCGGGTCGATCAACCTGGACCTGATGTACGGCCTGCCGCGCCAGACCACGGCGGATGTGCGCTCGACCCTGGATGCTGTCCTGACCTTGCGGCCCGAGCGTATCGCCCTGTTCGGCTATGCTCACGTGCCGTGGGCCAAGCCCCATCAGCGCCTGCTGCCCGAGCATGAGCTTCCCGGTTCCGAGGCCCGGCTGGAGCAAAGCCAGTCGGCGGCCGAGCGGCTGGTCGGCGAGGGCTATGTCGCCATCGGGATCGACCATTTCGCCCTGCCTGAAGACACCCTGGCGACCAGCAAGGCCGCCGGCGTGCTGCGCCGCAATTTCCAGGGCTATACGACCGATTCCTGTCCCACCCTGCTGGGCTTTGGCACCTCGTCGATCGGCCGTCTCCCTAAGGGCTTTGTCCAGAACCTGCCGCCGGAAGTCGCCTGGCGCACAGCGATTGCCGAGGGCCGTCTGCCGGTCTCCCGCGGCCTGGTGCTGACCGATGATGATCGGCTGCGCGGCGACGTGATCGAGCGACTGATGTGCGACTTCAGCGCCGATCTTGGCCAGCTCGCCCAGCGGCACGGGGTCGAGGTGACGGTATTTGCCGACGACCTGGTCGCCTTGCGGGGGCTCGTCCAGGAAGGCCTCGCCGTGGTCCGCGACGGTGTCGTCGAGGTGACCCCGCACGGCCGCGCCTATGTGCGCCTCGTGGCTCAGGTGTTCGACCGCCGGTCGGCCAAGGGCGCAGGATTCTCCAAGGTCATCTAGGGCGATATTTGGCGAAGTGGATACCGGTTCGCCGCCGAACTAACGCGTCAAAACAAGAATTTAGAGCAAACGACATGATTCAATCATGGCGACCTTTGCTCTAGCCAATCGCCCCGGACCGGGTGCTCGAGCCGTTTGGTCGCAGCGGCGCTTGACGCGGATCAATTCTCGCGCGCCCGGAGGGGGCAAGCTTGCGGCAGGGAGACTGTCGATGCCAACCCCATCCACTTCACCGCTCGAGCGGCGCCATCTCGATCTGGGTACGGACTATCTGCTGCGCTCGGTCGCGATCCTGGGCCGGTTGTTCGGTGGCGACGTTTCACGGGGGCTGATCTATCTGACCGCGCTTCAGGCCTCGTCCCAGCATCTGCGCAACGCCCAGGACCCTGGCCAGACCCAGCCGACAGACGACGACCACCGCCGGCCTGTCAGCCTGTCGTCCATCGCGAGGTCTCTGAGCATGTCGGTCGAGACCACGCGGCGCCAGGTCCTGCGCCTTGAGCACGATGGTCTGGTCGCCCGCACGGCCAACGGCGGCGTGATGGTCCGTTTCTCCAGCCTGGGCTGCGAGGCCCAGCACGTGGCGCTGGCCGTCAACAGCATCAATGTTCAGCGCCTCGGCGGGGGCTTGCAGTGCCTGCCCGCCGAGGGTGGCACCCCCGCGAAACTCGCATGACGGTCCAGGCCGACAGTCTCGTCGCCGGGCGGCGGACGGCAGGCCCCGCAGTCGCGGCCCTGGCGCGGGCCGACGCCTTCGCCGGGCTGCTCCTCCTCGCCGATCTTGCTCCGGCTGACCGTGCGGCCCTGCTTGGAGCCGCCGTCATGCACGCGTTCGACAAGGGCAAGGCGATCGTCGACGGAGTCGCGAGCGACGCGCTGATCGTGCTGTGCAGGGGGGCGGCGGCCCTCAGTATCGATGAAGACGGTCGTCGCGCGGTGCTGGCGGTGGTCTCCGCGCCCCAGACCTTGAACCTGGCCTGGGTGATGGCGCAGTCCAGCCCTCTGGTGTCGTGGCGGGCGGCCGAGCGTTGCCTGGTGATGTTCTTGCCCCGGGCGCTGTTCCTCAAGATGGTCGCGCGAGACGCGCGCCTGGCGGCCAATGCAGCCTCGGCGCTGGCCGGGGCCTATCAGGACATGGTCGCGAGTGCCGCCGCCCAGCGCCTGCGGTGCGCTCAGCAACGCCTTGCGGACTATCTTCTGTCGCTGCCGTCCGTCCTGGACGACGAGGCCGAGGTGCGACTGCCCCACTCAAAGCATCTGCTGGCGTCGCTGCTGGGGATGACCCCGGAAAACCTGTCGCGAACCCTGGTCGCACTCGCGGCTCACGGCGTCACGGTGCAGGGCGCGACTGTGCGGATCGCCGATCGCCAGAGGTTGCGCGACGCTGTGGGCTGGCTGGGCGCGGGTGCGGCGGCTGAGACCTGAGCGCGGGCACGGGCGCGTCTGGTCTTTTCCGCCGGAGCGGCGTACCGGGGGTCCTTGCAGGGTGCCAGCGGGCCGCCAGCGGAGGCCGGTTTGAAAAGTTTGCCGTTCGAGGTGCGGTTCGAAACCGCGCGGACGCCAGCGTCTCCCCCGAGGGGAAAGTCCAAGTCATCGAAATTTATGAGGAAAATGGTGGGCGCAGTAGGATTCGAACCTACGACCCGCTGATTAAGAGTCAGCTGCTCTACCAACTGAGCTATGCGCCCGCCCGGTCCGAAGCACTTGACTGCCCCGGCGGCGAGGCGCGGAACATACGCAAAGATTCCTGGAACGCAAGGGACTATTTTTTGGCCAGACGAGACATCAGCGGCGCCGTCGATTTCGCCTATCTGGAAGGGTTCGCCGCAGGCGATTCCGGGGTTGTCGACGAGGTGCTGGCCCTGTTCCGCGAACAAGCCGCCATGTGGGCCCCCATGCTTGATCCGACCCATGCCGGCTGGCGCGATGCGGTTCATACCGTCAAGGGCGCGGCGCGGGGCGTGGGAGCTTTTTCGCTGGGCGATGTCTGCGAACGCTGCGAGGCGGGGCAGGATAGCCTGGAGGGCGTCAAGACGGCCCTGGACGCCGCGCTCATGGACATCGCCGCCTATGCCCACGAGCAGATGCTGAAATCGCTAAGGGGCTGATCGGCTGCGGCGGCCAACTGATCTGTCAGAAGGACAGCTTCCTGGCGGCCCTGCGCGGCGATCTCGATCAACCTGCGTTTTCAAAAGCGGATGATGACCGGCCTGTTCGGCGGTGAAGGCTTCATCATGCAGAAGCTGGAAGGCAACGGCTGGGTCTTCGTCCAGAGCAGCGAAGACCCCGGACCGCAACAGGCTGAGCACCTTTGGCGGTCCCGGCTCGGCGCGCTGCGCGCTTGGCTGGGGTGACAGCTCCTAAGAGCCCTTGGTGTTGTCCCAGCGGTCGTACTCATAGGCGATGCAGCGGTCGATCAGGGTGCGCCACACCGGCTCGGCGATGGATTCCGACAGGCCGGTCTCGCGGGCCGCAGCCTTGACCTTGGTCACCACGTCCTCGATCCGCGCGCGGTCGAAGACCTTGGAGCGGTCGGCCTTGATGCGGGCGGCGGCGGCCATGTATCCCTGACGCTCGGTCAGCAGTGCCACCAGGGCGCGATCCAGGGCGTCGACGCCCTGACGCACGTCGAGCATGGTCTGGCAGTCGCCGGGCGCCAGCCGTTCGCCGACCTCGATATTCGTCTTGACCATGAAGCCCTAGATACCCGCGCCGTTGTCCATCGTGAGAAGGGCCGCCTCGTGCGCGGCGGCCTCGTCCTTGAGCCAGGCGACGAACGCCTTCACCTGAGGCAGTCGTCCCTTGGCCTTGGGATGGACGACGTAATAGGCAAAGTCGACGGCCGTGGCCATCTCGAAGGGGATCACCAGGCGTCCGGCGTCCAGATCGGCCTGGGCCAGGGTGCGCTTGGCCAGGGCGACGCCGCGGCCGTTGGCGGCGGCTTCGATGACCATGCTGGACTGATTGAAGCGGGGGCCGCGCGAGCCGTCGATGCTGCGCAGGCCGCGGGCCGCCAGCCACAAGGCCCAGTCGGGGCAGCTATCGTCGGCGTCCGGCGAGCCGTCGTGCAGCAGGATATGGTGTGAGAGATCCCCGGGCGCCGCCAGCGGATTTTCGGCCAGCAGGGCGGGGCTGACGACCGGCACCACGGTCTCGCTCAGCAGGCGGACGACCTCGAGGCCCGGATAACGGCCCGAGCCGTAGCGAATCGCCAGGTCGACCTCGCCGGCCGCGAAATCCACGACTTCCATGCCGGCTGACAGCCACACATCGACCTGGGGTTGGGTCTGCTCGAACTTGCCCAGGCGTGGCACCAGCCATTTGGCGGCGAAGGACGGGGCGGCGGTCAGGGTCAGGCGCCGACCGTCGACGGCGGCGGTCAGAAGCGAGGCGGCTTCGGCCAGGCGGTCGAAAGCCTCGCGCAGGGCGGGCAGGGCGGTCTGGGCGGCGTCGGTCAGCAGCAGGCCCTTGGGCGTGCGCTTGAACAGGGCCGCGCCGACATAGTCTTCCAGGTTCTGGATCTGCTGGCTGACGGCCCCGGGGGTCACCGAAAGCTCGTCGGCGGCGCGGCTGAAGTTCAGATGGCGGGCTGCTGCCTCGAACGCCCGCAAGGCGTTTAGCGGCGGAAGCCTGCGGCGCTCGTTCTGTCTTTCCATGAGTTTTACTGAACGCCTCGGCAGAAGTCCTTGTTTGCGAATTGGACCGCCCGCGACCAGTTTGCAAGGGCTCGCTGGTGGATTGGCCCTTTTCACCGGCTGGCGCGCCGGGGCCGTCCTAAGGGACGGCCCCGTCTTTCTTTCGAGAAAAGAGCGGGTCGCCTCCAGGGACGGCCCCGCCTTTTCTTCAAGCAAAGAGAGGGGTCGTTCTTCGGGACGACCCCGTCTTGCATTCTATCGGTTTGTCCCGACTGCGTTGATAGAGGTTCTGATACCCATGTCCCGGCTTCCGGTCCGTAATCGCAAGTCCGGCCTCGTGGTTCTCGGCGGAGGCGAGGCTGTGCGCGCGCCGGGCGTGGTGCATCTGGTCGGTGCGGGTCCCGGCGATCCGGACCTGCTGACGATCAAGGCGCTGAAAGCCCTGCAGGCCGCCGACGTCATCGTGCATGATGGCTTGGTGTCCGACGAGATCCTCGATCTGGCCCCCGTCAGCGCCCAGCGGATCAACGTCGCCAAGCGCAAGTCGCGCCATACCCTGCCGCAGGACGACATCAATCAACTGCTGGTCGCCCTGGCCCTGGAGGGCCTGACCGTCGTGCGCCTGAAGGGCGGCGATCCGTTCCTGTTCGGGCGCGGCGGCGAGGAACTGGCCGCCTGTCGCGAGGCCGGTGTCGTCTGCCATGTGGTGCCTGGGATCACCGCCGCCCTGGCCGCCTCGGCAGGGGCCGGCGCGCCCCTGACCCACCGCGGCTCGGCCCAGGCCGTCACCTTCGTCACCGGCCATGCGGCTTATGGTGAGCCGAATCTGGACTGGGCCTCGCTGGCTCGTCCCAACCAGACGGTCGTGGTCTATATGGGCGTCTCGACGGCCGGCCTGATCGCCGGTCGGCTGATCGACGCCGGCCGTGCTGCCTCGACCCCGGCCCTGATCGTCGAGAACGCCAGCCGCGCCGACGAGCGCCGCTTCCTGACCACCCTGGCCGGCCTGGCCGGCGCGGCCGAGGGCCTCAAGGGCCCCGCGCTGCTGATGGTGGGCGAGGCCATGGCGATGGCCGACGTTTCGCCGGCGCCCGTCGATGTCGTCCTTCCCATTTCCCTGTTCGAGCGGAGCTCGCGCTCATGAAAGCCATCACCGCCAACCGCCTGCTCGACGGCGAGGTCGTGTTCTGGAAGTCCGGCCAGTGGGTCGAGGCCTTCGGCGACGCCCAGCTGTTCGACAATGACGATCAGGCCGTCGAGGCCGGCGTCGCCGCAGGCAAGGGCCAGCCCACCGTGGTGGTCGACGTCTATCCGATCGACCTGACGCCGTCCGAGGGCCACTGGGCGCCGGTCAGTTATCGCGAACGCATCCGGGCGCTTGGCCCCACCAACGAACTGACACACGGCAAGCAGGCGGACGGCGGCGAGTCTATCGACGCCCTTCGCCACGCTGCGGGCGCGGCGCGCTCCACCGGCCGTGTCGACCTGATCCGCAGGAAGTAAGCGATGTACCAGTACGACATCATCGACCGCGAGTTCCTGATCGACCGCTCCAACGAGTTCCGGGGTCAGGTGCAGCGCCGTCTGGCCGGCGAAATGACCGAGGACCAGTTCAAGCCGCTGCGGCTGATGAACGGCCTGTATCTGCAGCTGCACGCCTACATGCTGCGGGTAGCCATTCCGTATGGCTCGCTGAATGCCGCCCAGACCCGTCGCCTGGCCTGGATCGCCCGGACCTATGACAAGGGCTACGGGCACATGACCACGCGTCAGAACATCCAGTTCAACTGGGTGAAGCTGAAGGATGCGCCTGACATCCTCGACGCCCTGGCTCAGGTCGACCTGCACGCCATCCAGACCAGCGGCAACTGCATCCGCAACACCACGTCCGACCCCTATGCCGGCGCCACGGCCGAGGAGATCGACGACCCGCGCGTCTGGGCCGAGGTGATCCGCCAGTGGTCGACCTTGCACCCCGAGTTCAGCTATCTGCCGCGCAAGTTCAAGATCGCCATCACCGGCGCCCTGAAGGACCGCACGGCGGCCAAGGTGCACGATATCGGCCTGATGCTGCGCCGGGCCCGCGATGGCTCGCTGGGCTTCGAGGTGATTGTCGGCGGCGGCCAGGGGCGCACGCCCTATGTCGGCCCGACCATCAAGGAGCACCTGCCGGTCGGCCGCCTGCTCAGCTATCTGGAAGCGGTTCTGCGGGTCTATAACCGCCACGGCCGCCGCGACAATATCTACAAGGCCCGCATCAAGATCCTGGTCGCCGCCCTGGGCGCCGAAGAGTTCGGCCGTCAGGTGGAAGAAGAGTGGGCCAAGATCGACGCCACCCGCGCCGACCTGCCCGACCTTGAGCTGGCCCGCATCCGCGGCGCCTTCGCCCAGACGCCGTTCGAGACCCTGCCGGCGGTGTCGGACGCCTTCGAGGCCGCCCGCGCCGCCAGCCCGGCCCTGCAACGCTTTGCGCGCAACAACATCAAGCCGCACAAGAAGCCCGGCTACGCCATCGTCGAGATTTCGCTGAAGGCCCAGGGCCAGACGCCGGGCGACGCCACCGCCGATCAGCTGGACCTGATCGCCGATCTTGCCGAGCAGTACAGCCTCAACGATGTGCGGGTGACCCACGCCCAGAACATGGTGCTGCCCCACGTCAAGCTGGACGATGTTCCGGCCGTCCACGCCGCCCTGGCTTCGGCGGGCCTGGCGACGGCCAATATCGACCTGGCCAGCGATATCATCGCCTGCCCGGGTCTGGACTACTGCGCCCTGGCCAATGCCCGCGCCATCGGGGTCGCCCAAGACATCGCCGCCAAGTTCGCCGACGAGGACCACGCCGAAAAGGTGGGCGAGCTGAAGATCAAGATCAGCGGCTGCATCAATGCCTGCGGTCACCACCATGTGGCCCACATCGGCATCCTGGGCGTCGACAAGAAGGGCGAGGAATTCTACCAGCTGTCGCTGGGCGGGTCGGGGGCTGAAGACGCCTCGATCGGCAAGATCCTCGGCCCGGCGCTGCCCGCCGATCGCGTCGCGGGCGCCATCGACACCCTGGTCGAAGCCTATCTGGGCATCCGCACCGGCGAGGAGCGCTTCCTCGACACCTATCGCCGCGTCGGCCTCGAGCCCTTCAAGGAGGCAGTCTATGCCCAGGCTGATTAAGCTGACGGGCGGCGTCGCCGCCTTCGCCGACGACAGCTTCGTCAATGTCACCGACGAGGAGGCGATCCCGGAAACCGGCGACGTGATCCTCTCCCTGACCCGCTTTCAGGCCGAGGGCGACGCGCTGCTAAGCTCCAACAGCCGCAAGGTCGGGGTGCGCATCGAGTCCA
>JANOSS010000175.1:0-35061 GCA_031415995.1 Caulobacter sp.
GGCTTGAAGGCCCCGGAGGCCTCCCAGGCGGCGTACAGGCGGGGTTCGACGGCTTTGGGATCGAAGGTCTTGTCAAGCATGGCGGTGCGGGTATGCCATCTGCGGCCGCCGCGCGAAACCGGGCGACCTGGATTCAGGAACAATTTGAACGGAAAAAGGCGGCCGCCACAGCGACCGCCTCTTCAGGTTTCGAGGTCCGCGCCCGGCCGGGGCCAGGGCGCGACCCGATTTTAGCCTCGACCGCGGGCGATGCGGTGGACTTCTTCTTCGACCTTGGCCTCGACGATGCGCGGCAGGTTCTGGTCCAGCCACTCCTTGAGCAGCGGGCGCAGCAGTTCGCGCACGACGTCTTCCAGGGTGCGGCCGTCCTTGGGCATCAGCAGGGCAGAGCTCAGGCTGCCGAACGCGCTGGCGGCCAGACCGGCGGCGTGATCGCCCACCAGATTGTCAGCAACCTCGTCGCGATTGAACGCCGGAGCAGGCGGCGTGTAGACGCGTTCCGGCTCGGGCGCCGGCGGCGGCGGCGAATAAACGTCCAGGTCACCGACGCTCTCGACTGGCTCGGGCGCGATCGGATCGGTCAGGTCCAGCACGTCGTCCTCAACCGGCTCCTGATACTCAGGCTCGGGCACAGGGGCAGGTGCGGGCGCCGGCGCTGGGGCCTCGGGCTCCGCCGGAGCGTCATCTTCGGAGATGATACGCCGGATGGAGGCGAGGATCTCCTCCATTGTCGGTTCTTGGGAGCTCTGGTCGGACATGTGCGGGGGCCGTCGGTAAAGAGGTACGAATCCTTGCGCACCCCAAGGGGCACTTACCCGCGATGGTGCAGACTTGCGCGGCTTAAGCAAGCGCAAGGATCGCAGGTGGGCGAAATCGACGCGGTGAGGCTTACTTCGAGGACGGCTTGGTGGAGGGCGCTCCGACCTTGTCGATCACCTGGACCACCGGCTCCCAAGGCACCCAACCCAGGGCGTGGTTGACGCGGTTGTACGAGGTCTTGGGATCATAGCGGGTGACGTCCGGGGCCAGGGCAGCGATGTCGAGCGCGCCCATGGCCTGCAGCACGGCGGCGCTGGCGACATATTCGTCGCGTCGCGCCGAGACCAGGGCCAGCTCGGCCGAGCGCAGTTCCTGCTGGGCGTTGAGGACGTCCAGGGTGGTGCGCAGGCCCACCTGCTGCTCCTGGCGCACGCCTTCGAAGGCGATACGGGCGGCGCGAACCTGTTCCTCGTTCGAGACCAGGTTCGAGCGCGACGCCAACAGATTGCTCCAGGCGTTCGACACCGACTGCAGTGCGGCGCGCTTGGCGCCCTCCACGGCGATGCGAGCGGCGTTTTCGCGCTCGGCGGCGGCGCGGACCTGAGAGGAAATCAGACCGCCCGTGAACAGCGGGATCGATGCGCTGACGGCCCCGGTCACCTGACGGTCATAGTCGCCGAACTGGTCGCCACGACCATTGGTCTCGCTGGCGTCATAGCCCAGCGAAGCGCGGGCCGACACGGTCGGACGGCGCGAGGCGCGGGCCGACGCGACGCGGGCCGCTGCGGCGCGTTCGTTGAAACGGGCGGCGGCAACTTGCGGATTGTTGTTTTCGGCGGCGTCGAAGGCCTGCTCCACCGTCGGCGGCAGCAAGGCGGCCAGCGAGGGCTCGGCAACCAGGTCGGTCGGGTTCTGGCCGACGATCGCGGCATAGCTGGCGCGGCTGATGGAAAGCTGGGCCTGGGCCGAGCTCAATGCAGCCTTGGCCGCCGCCTGGCGGGCCTGCGACTGGGCGACGTCGGTGCGGGTGATCTCGCCCACTTCGAAGCGAGCGTTGGATTCCTCCAGCTGCCGGCCCAGCACCTCGACATTCTCTTGCGAGATACGCAGACGCTCCTGGTCGCGCCGAACATCGACATAGGCCTGGATCACGCCGATCAGGACATTCTGTTCGATATTGCGAAGGCCTTCGCGGGACGCCAGGACATCGGCTTCCGCCGCAGTCAGGTTGGCGCTGGCCTTGCCGCCAGTATAGAGCGCCTGGCTGATCGACAGGGTCGCACCGCTGCCCGAAGCCTCGACGCGCGCGCCGCCGCTGGGATTGGTCTGCGCCTCGGTCACGTCGGCCGAAAGGCTGGCCGTCGGCCGGAAAGCGGTCTTGGCCTGCACGACGCTTTCGTCGGTGGCGCGCTGGGCGGCGCGCTGTTGCTGCAGCGTGGGATTGGTCTGATACGCCAGTGCGATAGCGTTGGTCAGCGTCTCGGCCTGGGCGGCGGACACGAAACCGGCCATCAGGCCCAAGCTGCAAGCGGCGGCCAACAATCCGGCCCGACGGCTATTCGACATCAAGTTCTATCCCCAAGACACGCGAAGCTCGCGCCCGCACTTAATATATGATCGCGTGTAGGGCTGAGCGCCACCGGCCGCCAGTTAAGGTTTTTTCACGCTCACGTTGCGCGCATGTTTCCACAACGAAAAAGACCCCGGACGGTTCGGGCTAGAAGGCAAAACCGGGCTCGGCGGAGAAGCCCGCCAGCACGGGCGGAGTCGAGTCAAAGACGGTCCGGCGGCCCACGCCTTCTTCGGCATGCACGTAGATTGTCGCCTGCCCCACAGGGCCTCTCCGTTCGACAACGCCGAGACGGCCGCCGATCGCCAGGGCCTTGGTCCAGCCGACCGGAGCGGCACTGACCGCACCTTCGCAAATGATCACGTCATAGCCAGAGCCGGCCGGACTGTTCAGATCGTCGCCATCCAGACGGGTGACAGATAGCCCCATGGCCTCAAGCACCGCCGCCGCATAGGGCGCCGCGATGGCCAGGGCCTTCTCGCCCGCTCGGGGCTTCAGAAATTGCAACAGCTTGCCCACGTCACGCGGGCGCAGCAGCCAGCGGCCAGGCGCATATTCGACCTCGGCGTCGGCATAGGCCAGGTAGGCCTTGCCCGCCGGGACCACAGCCTCGCGGGCGACAACGCGCAGCGCGTCCTGCAACGGCAGGTCGGTGACGTCGGCGGTGCGCATCTGGCTTTCCACCATGTTCAGCCGCGCGGCGGCGAAATCGGTGCTCATGGAATCCCTCGGTCGGACTAGACGTTCGCCCCGCTTATAGGTCCGCCCCTCCCCCCAAGGCAATGCGAACGCTTTCAAAGGCGCGGAACCTTGGGCTGCGACCTTTTGGTGGTGCCTGAAATTAAGATCCAATTAACCATAAGGGCGCATTTTTCTGATGTCTTCATTGAAGACACCCCACCATCACTGACTTTCCACAGCCCGGCCACAAGCCGGGCTGTTTTTTTGTTCGAAGGCGCTTGCGCCGAGTCAATGAGGCGGCTATCACCCGGCCTCTTCCTGAGGCGACCTGATCCGCGGTAGCTCAGTGGTAGAGCAGCCGGCTGTTAACCGGCTGGTCGTAGGTTCGAATCCTACCCGCGGAGCCACCTCCGGCTTAAGCAGCGGCCTTCGTTTCGGCGGAGGCCGCGCTTTCTCCCCCAGCCCTTTGTGATCCTCGGTTGACGCAATTGACGCTGAATTGAGTTTGCATCCACGTCAGAAGGACAGCCTCAATTTGAGGGCCGCGCCGGAGCACTTGTTCGCTGCCGGGTTCCATGACCGGACGAACAGCGCTACGCGACCCTTCACCGACGCTGTCGTCGGCGCTATGGCTCAACCATGATCACTGCCGACGACCATTGGCCCGCGACCCTGCAGCGCGTTGTGGCCACGCTCCATTTCAAGGTCACGGACAGCAAGGCCATCGTCCCGGCCATGCAAATCGAGGTGCGCCAGGACATTGACGCCCTGCCAGCCCTGATCCAGATCGCCGTCAAGGCCACAATCGAGCTGGATAGCTGGGTCGCGATGGAGCGCATGGAGCCCCCCATCAATCGCGAAGCCGTGCTGGCCCGAAAACAGCTGGCGCGGGCCATCGCGGCTGATCCGCCCGGCAGCGCCCAGTCGCCCTTCACAGCGGGCTATGACGCCGCCTATCGCCTGCGCCTGGAGCAGCTGGTCTGGGCGGCTATCGCCGATCATCCCCGCCGCCGACTTGAAGAGCTGGCCTCGGCCCGCCCCTGACCTGATCTACCAGGCCCCAATATTGGGCATGGACGCCCACGGCTCTGCGGCCGGCAGACTGCCGTCCTGCAGCAATTCGACCGAGATGTTGTCCGGCGAGCGCACGAAGGCCATGTGGCCGTCGCGCGGCGGCCGGTTGATCGTCACGCCCATGTCCACCAGGCGCTGGCAGGTCTCGTAGATGTCATCGACCCGGTAGGCCAGGTGACCGAAGTTGCGGCCGCCGTCATAGTCCTCGGGATCCCAGTTATAAGTCAGCTCGACCAGCGGCGCCTGGCGCGCCTTGGCCAGCTCGACGTCTTCCGGCGCGGCCAGAAACACCAGGGTGAAGCGGCCCTTGTCGTTGTCCATCCGGTACATTTCGGTCAGGCCCAGGCCTTCGCAATAGAACCGCAGCGAGGCATCCAGATCGCGGACGCGGATCATGGTGTGCAGATAGCGCAAGGCGAAACTCCCGAACTGTTGGTGATGACTATAGCCCCTCCCCGCCACGACGCGAAGGGTGGTCAGACCGCCGGCTTCTCGCGCGTCTGACGCCGCCAGAGCGCCGCGTATTCGCCACCGGCTTCCAGCAGAACGGCATGGGGACCGCGCTCTACGATCCGCCCCCTGCGCAGGACGACGATCTCGTCGGCGTCGGCGATGGTCGAGAGGCGATGGGCCACCACCAGTGTGGTGCGGCCCGCCCTGGCCTTGCGCAAGGTCTCCTGGATGGCCGCCTCGGTGCGGCTGTCCAGGGCGCTGGTCGCCTCGTCGAGGATCAGCACCCGGGGCTGGGCCAGCAGCGCCCGGGCGATGCCGACCCGCTGGCGCTCGCCGCCGGACAGTTTCAGACCCCGCTCACCGACCTTGGTGGCCATGCCTTCAGGCAGGTTGCGGATGAACTCCCCCAGTTCGGCGGCTTCGGCGGCGGCCCAGATCTCGGCCTCGGTCGCTTCTGGCCGTGCGAAGCCGATATTGCTGAGCACAGTGTCGTTGAAGAGGGCGACATCCTGCGGCACCAAGGCGACCGCGCGGCGCAGGGACGCCTGACGCAGATGCCGCAAGTCACAGCCATCAAGGGTGATCTTTCCAGCCTGCGGATCGATCATCCGCAGGGCCAGGCGCACCAGCGTCGTCTTTCCCGCGCCCGACGGCCCGACGATCGCGACCGTCGTGCCCGGCGGTATCGAGAAGCTGACATCCTTTAGCCCCTCTGACCGCGCGCCATGGCGGAACGATACGGCCTCGAACACCACGGCGCCGCCGCGCTGGTCGGCGCAGGGCGGCAGGTCGATGGCGTCTGGCGCATCGGCCACGTCGGCGCTTTGACGGCGCAGATCGAGCATGGCCTCCATGTCGATGAAGGACTGGCGGATCTCGCGATAGGCGAAGCCTAGGATGTTGAGCGGTGCGTAGAGATTGATCAGGATGAGCACGGCGGCGGTGACGTCGCCAGGTCCTATGCGCCCTGCCAAGGCTTCGGTTCCCGCCAGCACGGCCATGGTGCCCAGACCCAGGCTCATCACCGCCGCCTGGACGGTGTTGAGCACGGTCAGCGAGTTGGTCGACTTGACCTGGGCGTCGCCATAGGTGTCGAGCGCGCTCTTGTAGCCCCCGACCGCACGGTCCTCACCGCCAAAGGATTTTACGGTCTCGTAGTTGATCAGCGAGTCCACCGCCCGTCCGGCGGCCTCAGCGTCGGCCTCGTTCAGCGCGCGGCGATGACCGATGCGCCAGTCCGAGATGGCAAACGTGGTGTAGCCGTAGACGCCGACCGTCAGCAGGGCGATGGCCGCGAACCGCCAGTCATAGGCCTTGGCCAGCACCGCAGCGGCCATTAGCAGTTCAATAGCGGTGGGGCCGAGGTTGAAGACCAGGCTGCGCAGCAGGAAGTCCATAGACCGCGCGCCCCGGTCGATCACCCGCGACAGCGATCCCGTGCGCTTGGACTGATGGAAGTCGATCGACAGCGAGAGGGCGTGGGCAAAGGTCTCCACCGCCGCCTGATTCTGGGCCGCCTGGGCCACGGGCGTGAACACCGCGTCCCGCGCCTGCGGTGCCGCCGCCGAAATGAAGCGCACCAGAGCCCAGCCCGCCGCCAGGCCGGCGAAGGTCCAACTGACAGTGACTGCCGCGCTCTGCCCCGCCGCCAGCCGGTTGACGGCCGCGCCCAGCAACAGGGGGGCCAGAACGCCCAGGGCCTTGCCGATCAGGGTGAAGACCAGGGCAAGCGTGACCCGCCAGCGAAGCCCCGGCGCTTTGGATCGCAGCACCAGCCGGAAAAGATCGCCCATCGCGCTCCAGAAGCGAACACGAACCGCAGGCGGCGCGATCGCACCCGTCACCGCCTGGCGTGCTGACGGCGCCGAGCCGAAACCCCTCATGAGCCCGAGGCCTGGATGATCAGGGTGGTCTGCACGCCGCCGCCCGGCGTCATCCAGTCAACGCGCCACCCGGTGTCGACGCGCTGGGCGCGAACCGGTCCATCAACAAGCGATCCGGCGGGCGAAACCACGACCCTGATCCTTTGCTCTCCCCCCTCGCCGCTGACCTGAATGTCATGCGCGCCGATCCCAAGCGTCTCGCTGAGCGACAGAGAAAAGCGCCCGTCCTCGGCGGCCTGTCCGACGGCGCGCGGCGACCTGTCGACCCGTACGCCAAGCCCTGCGCCCGGCGTGGCCATGCCCGAGATCACCGCCCCACCCTCCGGATCGACATCGACCGCCAGGATGGTGGGCGAGGACGAGCTGGGCGCCAGGCGCCAGGCGCCAGATCCGGCCCTCAGCAGGGCGACTTCGCCGTCAGGCGTGATCATGACATAGCCCTCGGCCTGGACCGTGCGACCGCCGCGGGTCATCGACAGGCCATAGAGGCGAACACGATCGCTGGGCGGGACGGTCAGGCTCCACTGTCCGAGCGAGTCGATCTGGCCCAGCAGCACCTCGCCGGTCGGCGCCCCCAGTCGCACGCTGCCGTCGGGCGCGCCTTCGCCCTTCAGCAGCAGACCTGCGGGTCCGTTAACGGCCTGCTTGACATGCGGCGGCGCGACATACCCGGCTTCAGAGGCGTCGGCCTGGGTCGAGGCGGGCGCGGCCTTGGGGCGCCAGTCGTCCTGCCGGCCGCCGTCGCAGGCCGCGAGCGCCAGACCTGCGCCGGCCAGAAGCCAAATCACACCGCCTCGGGCGAGCATCGACTTGAAACGGGCGGTGCGAATCCTGATCATGCAAAGCTCATGTCGACGCAACGACCGCGCCAGCTTCTACATAGGTGGCGCGCCGCTGCGGCGCGCCCTTTCTTTTGCTGGAGTGGACGACGATGCCCGATGAGTCTAGGCGCCTGGACTCCGTCTGCGTCTATTGCGGTTCCTCCAATGACGCCGACCCCGCCTTCATCGCGGCCGCCGGCCAGATCGGGGCAAGCTTCGCCAAGGCGGGTCTGAAGCTGATCTACGGCGGCGGCGGCGTCGGCCTGATGGGCGCGACGGCGCGCGGCGCCCACGCGGCCGGCGGCCGCGTGCTGGGGATCATCCCGAAGTTCCTGACCGGCCGCGAGCAGCCGTTCGATGACGTCGAGACCATCGTCGTCGACAACATGCACGAGCGGAAAATGCTGATGTTTGAACAGGCCGACGCCTTCGTCGTCCTGCCCGGCGGTATCGGCACGCTGGAAGAGATCATCGAGTTGCTCTCCTGGCGTCGGCTGGACCTGCATCAGAAGCCCATCGTCTTTCACAATCCGCGCGGCTTCTGGGACCCGCTGTTCGCCCTGCTGCAGCACACCATCGACGAGGGTCTGACTCCGCCTGCCCTTACCGAGTGCTGGCGCTCGGTAGACAAGGCAGAGGATGTCATGCCTGAGCTCTTGTCATGGGACGCTGAATTCTATCAAAGCGGCCCTCAAACGAGCGTACGGCTGTTGACTTAGTTTCGAAACGCAACGCATTTCCAGCCTTGGCCGACCTCCCCGGCGGCCGAGGGATAAAGGAACAATCATGCGTATTTTTCTCTCCGCGCTTGTCGCGGCGTCCGCCCTGTCGACTGGCGCTTTCGCCGCTGAAGGCGCGGTACTGAAGCTCAAGGCTCCGGCCAAGGTTCCCAGCCTGATCCAGGACGGGGCCATCTGGCGCTGCGACGGCGATGTCTGCGCCGCGCCGCAAGTGAAATCCATGCCGATCGCCCGTACTTGCCGCAAAGTCGCAGCCGAGCTCGGCGCGGTCGTCTCGTTCACCTATCGCGACAAGGCCCTGGACGAAGCCGGCATCGCAGACTGCAACACGGCCGCCAAGCCCTGATGCGCAAAGGGGCGATCCGCGTTTACGGATCGCCCCCTCTACGCTGCGCCTGAGCCTATTTGCCCTTCGCGGGCTTGGGTGGCTTGGGCGTCGAACTGGACCTTCCACCGACCAGCATCCCGCCCAGAAGGGCGAAGGACATCATCGCGTGGTTCATCTTCGATACATTCATGGCGGCGTCTCCCAGACAGGCCGTTGGACCAGGAGACGCGCGCGGCTTACAGGGGCGGTCCCCTCTTAGTCGTCAGCGCGTCGACGAAAAGCATGCGCCGAACCTGACGGATCGCAAGCATTTTAATCCGTAAACTGACTATATCAGCGCACGGAAAATGCCGTTATTCGACGTCGGCGCCAGTCACGTTTTAAATCCGTACACGGTTGTTTTAGCTGGTCCGCAGCGCACAGGCCCCGCACGGCCTGGATTCCCGACTGGCGCGTGTCCCGCCTGCGCCCGTTGGGCGTCGCGCGCCTGACTTCGACGGAGGAAGCCGCAACAGAGCAAAGAAAAAGCCGCCCGCGTCGGCATGACGCAGGCGGCTTTTCCTATTCTGGTTCTTGTTCCGTGGGCGTCGCCGCCCAAAACCCTAGGCGGCGACGGCGAACGACAGGGATTCGTAGCGCTTCAGGTGGTGATCCACCGAGCCGAACAGGCCCTCGATGATCGAGGCGCGCTTGAAATAGTGGCCGATGGCCAACTCGTCGGTCATGCCCATGCCGCCATGGATCTGGATGGCGTTCTGGCCCACGAACTTGCAGGCCCGGCCGATCTGCACCTTCATCGACGACACGGCCTTGGCGCGGGTTTCAGCGTCTTCATCGATCTTGATGGTGGCCATATAGGTCATCGACACGGCCTGCTCGACATTGATGAACATGTCGACCATGCGGTGCTGCAGAACCTGGAAGTTGGCGATGGCGGTGCCGAACTGCTTGCGCTGCTTGGCGTAGTCGAGCGTGTTTTCATGCAGCTTGCGCAGCACGCCGACAGCCTCGGCGCCGACGGCGGCGGTCGCCTCGTCCATGATCTTGTCGACCAGCGGCAGGCCCTCGCCCTCACCACCGATCAGCGCGTCGGCCGGGATCGACACGTTCTCGAAATAGACTTCCGAGGCTCGGCCGCCATCCACGGTGGGATAGTCGCGGGTGATGATGCCCGGCAGGCTCTTGTCGACCAGGAACACTGACACGCCGCCGGCGTCGCGCTGGGCGCCGCCCGTGCGCGCCGTGACGATCAGGTGGCTGGCGAACGGCGCGCCGACCACGACGGCCTTGTGGCCATTCAGGACATAGCCCGAGCCGTCCTTCTTGGCGGTCGTCTTCAGGTCACGCCAGGTGTAGCGCCCCTGGGGTTCGGCATAGGCGAAAGCGATGGTTGTCGTGCCGCCGACAATGCCCTCGATGACCGAAGCGGCGTGGGCGTAGCCCGAGTGCTTCATGAAGCCGCCGCCGATGACGACGGAGCCCAGATAGGGCTCGATGACCAGGGCTTTGCCGAACTCTTCCATGATAATCATGTTGTCGATGGCGCCGCCGCCCAGGCCGCCCAGGTCTTCGCTGAATGCGGCGCCCAGAATGCCGAGCTCCTCGGCGAAAGCCTTCCAGTAGTCGGCGCGCCAGCCGCTTTCGGAGGCCACGATCTTGCGACGCGTCTCGAAGTCGTACTTGTCCTGCAGGAAGCTCGCGACCGTGTCACGAACCATCGACTGCTCTTCGGTGAAGTTGAAATCCATCCCAGGGTTTCCCGTCTTTTTGTGTATTCGAGACCCTTCTCCCGTTGCGGGAGAAGGTGGCCCCGGCGCGAGCCGGGGTCGGATGAGGGGTCACGCGGACGGATCAGGGAAACCCCTCATCCGTCGCTGCGCGACACCTTCTCCCGCAAGGGGAGAAGGCAGAAAGATCAGAGGCCCAGCACCATCTTGGCGATGATGTTGCGTTGGATCTCGTTGGAGCCGCCGTAGATCGACGTCTTGCGGACGTTGAAATAGCTGGGAGCCGCGCGATGGCTGAAGTCAGGGCCGATCGGGTGGGCGTTGTCGCCGTCGTTCGGGAAGCCCCGGAAGTACGGCGAGCCATAATGGCCGGCGGCCTCCAGAACCAGCTCGGTGATCCGCTGCTGGATCTCGGTGCCCTTGATCTTCAGGACGCTCGACTCGGGCCCAGGACCTTTGCCGGACGCTTCGCCGGCCAGGGTGCGCAGCTCGGTGAACTCAAGAGCGGTCAGGTCGATCTCCAGTTCAGCGACCTTGCGCTTGAAGGTCGGGTCCTGGATCAGGGATTCTCCGTCATCCGACAGCTCGGCACCGGCAATGGCGCGGATGCGCTCGATGCCGCGCTTGGAGCGGGCGACGCCGGCGATGCCGGAGCGTTCATGGGCGAGCAGGAATTTCGCGCAGGTCCAGCCCTTGTTCTCGTCGAAGATGCGGTTTTCGACCGGCACCTTGACGTTTTCGAGCCAGACCTCGTTGACCTCGTGCTCGCCGCCCAGGGTGATGATCGGACGGACGGTGACGCCCGGCGACTTCATGTCGATCAGCAGGAACGAGATGCCTTCCTGGATCTTTGCGACGGGGTCAGTGCGAACGAGGCAGAAGATCCAGTCAGCGTGCTGGGCCAGGGTGGTCCAGGTCTTCTGGCCGTTGACCAGGTAATATTCCTTGCCGTCGTCGCCGGTGAACCGCTCGGCCTTGGTCTTGAGGCTGGCGAGGTCAGAACCCGCGCCCGGCTCGGAATAGCCCTGGCACCACCAGATGTCGCCCGACAGGGTCTGCGGCAGGAACCGCTCTTTCTGCTCGGCCGTGGCGAAGGTGTAGATCACCGGCCCGACCATGTTGATGCCGAAGGGCAGGATCGGCACGCAGTCGGCGCGGGCGGTCTCTTCGGACCAGATATAGCGCTGAACCGAGGTCCAGCCGGGACCGCCGACCTTCTCGGGCCAGGCCGGGGCCACCCAGCCCTTGTCGGCCAGAACGCGATGCCAGGCCAGGAAGTCTTCCTTGGCCATCTCCTCGCCCTCTTCCTGCTTTTCACGCAGGCCGGCCGGATAGTTCTCAGCGATGAAGGCGCGGACTTCGTCGCGGAAGGCGACGTCTTCGGGCGAAAAGTCGAGGTTCATGGCGGGCTCCCGGTTTCGGCCTCTTTGATGAGGGGCCGATTGATCTGTGCGTCACGATAGATGTCGAACGGACGTTTGGAAAGATGACGTTAGCGTCAACGGAAGCGAATATGATCCGCGTTCAGTTAGAACCCTATCGGGCCTCACAAGCCAGCTTGACGAGGGCGAGAGCGCTGGCACCGCCCACCCCTTCCTCGTCGACGATATCGAGCGCCAGAAGCGGCCGCTTGTCGAGGGCCGCCAGCAGTCGGGCATGCCCTTTTGCAGCGCCGACATGGGCGGCGATACAATGGTCCAGCAACTCCGGGTCGATGCGATGAAGTACGGCGGCGGCGGCGCAGGCCGCATAGCCATCCAGCAGTACCGGAATTTTCTGAATGCGCGCGGCCAGGATCGCGCCGGCGACAGCAGCGGTCTCGCGGCCGCCCAGCTGACGCAGCACCTGAAGCGGGTCATCAAGTCCGCCTTCCTCACGGACGCGCTCGACAGCGGCCACGACCAGATCCGGCGCGTCTGTCCAGTCGCTGGCCTCGCCGCCGAACAGGGCCAAGGCCATACAGGACGCGATCATGTCGGTTTCAGCGGCGATCACCCCGGGAACCAGCAGGTCGGGCTGCTTGGCCAGGGCCTCCATGCCAAAGGCCATGGTCGCGGCGCATTCCTTCTCGCTCATCGCGGCCTTGTCGACGGCGTTGGGCGTCGGGCGATCCACGGCGAGATCGAAGGCTTCCAGACCCGCGCCCTGCGCGCCCGCCAGTCGGCAAACGGTCGCGCCGCCGGAAGCCACAGCTTCAAGCCGGTCGCGGGCATAGCCGCGCGGACCTACGCCCTGGCGGGCGCCAGCGTACAGCGCCACCACCGGCCGGTTCACGGCGGGGGGCGTCTTGCCCGTCCAGGCGGTGAGCCAGGACGAAATCTCCGCCAGCCGGTCGGACTGGTCCAGCACGGGCGCGGTGCCGGCTGCCGGGGGAGCGGAAGCCAAGGCGCGAATGTCGTCGAACGGTGAAGCGGTCATGGCGCGGGCTTTGGCGCCCGCGTCCGGTCTTGTAAAGTGGCTGGCGCCTAGCGGGCCAGCAAGGCCTGGCAAGGACCGTCGCGCTCGGCGATCAGATCGGGACGGTCGGCGTTATCGGCCCGCCTCGCCTGACGGCTCGCCGCGCTCGCCGCCTCCACAGCCTTGTCGACAATGTGATCGGCGCGCAACTGCCGTTGAGCCTTGATCAAGCCACCAAACGCGGCGGAGTCGGCGGCGCCAAGGCTCGACGCCTTCGCCAAGGCCTGGCAACGGGAGGCCTGGACGAACTGGCTGTCGGTCAGCCGGGGCGCGGCGAGCACTGGGGTCGCAACGGTAAGGGCAAGGGCAGCGCAGGCGAAACGAGCAACGATCATCGGAACCCTCGTGAATGAAGACATGAAGCCCCGACCACGCTGGGCGTTGCGCCGCGCTCGCGAACCGGAGACAATTGCGTATGGACCCGACCACAGCCCCACCCCGCCCGATCACCACGCCTTGCGTAAAGGTCTGCGCCGTGGACGGTCGCTCGGGTTACTGCCTGGGCTGCCGCCGCACCCTACCGGAAATCGCAGGCTGGGGTCGGCTGAGTGATCAGGAGAGGGCCGACATCATGGCCGCCCTCCCCGATCGTCCGGATCCTGTGGCCAGCCTGATGGCCGGCCAGACCTAGCGCCTATGGGGCGCCCTGCAGCCAGCCGGCGCAGGTCTGCTCACGTTCCGCCAGCAGCTTTTCCTTCTTGGCGCCCTGCGCCTTGTCGCCCTGAGTCCTCGCGGCGTTGATCTTGTTGGTGGCGGACGCCCTGACCGCCGACTCGCGCGCCTGGCCCTCAGTGCGCAGGAGTTGATCGATAGCGGCGGTGTCGAGCCGCCCGAGGCTTTCCGACGCGGCGAGACCACGACAGCGCGCCGCCTGCAGGAATTGGATGTCCGTCACGTTTGAAGCGGCTTGTGCGGCGCCCGACAGCGCCGAAAAAGCGGCGGCGGCGATAATGATCGACTTCATTTGAGTTCCCTCGATAAGCAACTTTTTGCCTATAAAGAGATACTGCTTCCGCAAACAGTTTTTGAGTTAATTCGAAGACATGTACTTTATTACACAAGTTTAATCACAGAATTTATCGGAAATCGAAAAGTACGATTACCGGATCATTAACTATACGCAATAATTCGATGGCTTGATTCACCGGTTGCAAACGCCTTTCGCTCTAAGGTCGGCGTCAACGGCCGAAGAAAACGGTCACAAAGCCTTCAAGGCGGGGTGTCTTCGATGTTGAAGTTCGCGGCGATCGCGATGGTGGGAGCGCTCTCGGCGGTGGGAGCCGCCAAGGCCGTGGTGTCTCTGGACGACCTGCGCCATCCTCAGTTGCGCGCCCCGACGGCGGCCAGCGCCACGCTCGGCGGCCCGGACGGCGCGGCCCAACTCACCAAGGGTGCCGACGGACATTTCTGGGCCGAAGCCGCGGTCGACGGCAAGGCCGTGCGGTTCCTGGTCGACACTGGCGCCACCGCCGTTTCGCTGAGCCTGGCCGACGCCAAGCGCCTGGGCATCGACACCGACAAACTGACCTACGACTACACCGTCATCACCGCCGACGGCCGCACGCGCGCCGCGTCGGTGAAGCTGGCCAGCGTCGCCATCGCCGGCGCCCGCGTGCGCGACGTTGACGCCTTGGTCATAGAGAAAGGCCTGGAAACCTCGCTGCTGGGCATGAGCTATCTGGGCCGCCTGTCGCGCTTCGAGGCCACCCCCCGCGCGCTGATCCTGCACCCCTAGGCCGAAGCGCTCTCAGCGAACCGGGCTTCCCGCGCCTCCATCGCCTGGCGCACGGCGTCCAGGGCGCGATCGACGACTTCCAGACCGGCGCCGGCCGGCACGCCCTCGACCGTCAGGATCCGCCGCCATGCCCGCGCGCCCGGCAGGCCGTGGAACAGGCCCAGCATGTGCCGGCTCATCGCCGCCAGATGGACGCCCGCCGCGAGCTTCTCGGCGATATAGGGCTTGAAGCGCTCAACGGCCTCGAACTCGGACACATCGGCGACGGCCTCGCCGAACACGCGCCGGTCCACCGCGCCCAGCAGGCCAGGCTCGTGATAGGCCGACCGCCCCAGCATCACCCCATCGACATGGGCCAAATGAGCCTCGACCGCGTCGAGGTCGGTAACCCCGCCGTTGATCACGATCGTCAGCTGCGGGCGTTCGCGCTTGAGCCGATAGACCAGCTCGTAGTCCAGCGGGGGAATGTCGCGGTTTTCCTTCGGCGAAAGCCCCTTGAGCCAGGCCTTGCGGGCATGAACCACGAAACTGCCGACGCCCGCTGCGGCGCTGGCGTCGACCAGGGAGAACAGGCTTTCCTCGGGATCCTGGTCGTCGACGCCGATGCGGCACTTCACCGTCGCTGGAACCGATACCGCATCGCTGATCGCCGCCATGCATTCGGCCACCACTTGCGGCTCGCGCATCAGACAGGCGCCGAAACGGCCGCTTTGCACCCGGTCGGAGGGGCAGCCGACGTTCAGATTGATCTCGTCGTAACCGAAGTCCTCGCCGATCCGCGCTGCCAGCGCCAGTTCAGCGGGGTCGGATCCGCCCAGCTGCAGGGCCACGGGATGTTGCCCGGCGTCGAAACCCAGCAGCTTCTCGCGATCGCCATGCACGACGGCCCCGCTGGTCACCATCTCCGAATAGAGCAGCGCCCGGCTCGACAGGGCCCGGTGCAACGAGCGGCAATGCCGATCGCTCCAGTCCATCATCGGGGCAACGGAGAAACTATGCGGTTGAAGCGACGTCATTCTCGGTGATTTCAAAATTTGTCCGGCGGCACAGATGCGAGGGCGCGACCTGATACACCATCTTTCCTGGCCCTTGCCGGCTATTCTTATACCAGCAGCGCCGGTGCCGCGATCGACCAGATTCGAAGCATGACCGGTCGCGCAGTGGAGATGTCGCAAAGAGAAACGGCCGGCTCCAAGGGAAACCGGCCGCTATTTACATTTCCAGCCTTGCTCGGCTCTAGAACGGGATTTCGTCGTCGAGGTCGGCCGAGAAGCTCTCGCGCGGGCCGCTAGGCTGGCTGCGCGGCGCGCCGCCGCCATAGCCGCCACCGCCACCGCCACCGCTGGAGTAGCCCTCATCGCCGCCACCCGACGAGGCCGCTGCTCCGTCGGCTCGGCCGCCCAGCATGGTCAGTTCACCGCGGAACTTCTGCAGCACGATCTCGGTGGAATACTTTTCGGCGCCGGTATTGTCGGTCCATTTGCGAGTCTGGATCGCGCCCTCGATATAGACCGTCGAGCCCTTGCGCAGATACTGCTCGGCCACCTTCACCAGATTGTCGTTGAAGATCACGACCCGGTGCCACTCGGTCTTTTCCTTGCGCTCGCCAGAGGTGCGGTCGCGCCAGCTTTCCGAGGTGGCGATGCGCAGATTGGCGACGCGGTCACCGGAACCCAGGCTGCGGATTTCGGGATCGGCCCCGAGGTTGCCCACCAGAATGACCTTGTTGACGCTGCCCGCCATCGTTTCGACCTTGTTCTCGCCCGGCGACCTGCGCGCCGGAATCCGATCAAGACGTTAATGGAGTGACGCGGTCAACTCAATTTGTTCTCAATACGTTCTTGTGGACGGCGGGCATTTTGGGCGAATGGCGTTATTGCGCCGGCGCCTGGCGGATCGCGCCCGGCACCGCCAGACGGCCGTCTCCGGTACGAACCAGCGACATGAAGCGCGCTCCGTCATAGGTCTGGCCCAGATAGATCCCTTCCTTTTCCAGGAAGATGAAGCTGCCCTGGTACGACCCCGTGAGGTTCCGGTTAGGGCTGCCCATGCGCACAAAACGAATGCGCATCCCTTCAAGGGTCGCGGCGCACTGCTCCATGGACTCAACATTGCGCTCAACGGGATTGAAACGCAGCGTCTTGTCCTTGTTGGTCGCCACATGGAAGCAGACACCCTTCTCGAAGGGGGCCTTGATCTGCTTTTCGCACGCGGTCAGGGCGAGACCTGCGGCGGCGACGGAGGCTGCAATCAGGATCGGACGGCGCATGGCGGTACTCGTCTTAGCCGGCGGCCGGGATCGAGCAGTTCGGTCCCTGGTCGATCACGGCGTGGAAGGAACGATTGTCGGACGACGCTTCAACACGGCCTGGAACGAGCCGCAGGGTTTCCTCGCCCCAGCGACCATAGGTGGCCCCGCCCGGGCGCTCGCAGCGTCCGGCGAACAGGGTCTGGGCGCAGGCGCTCAGGGTGATGTCACCCGGAAGACGACGCCACTCGGCGCCGGAATAGCGCCAACAGGCCGCCAGGGGCGTGCTGGAGGCAGTCGCGGTCGGCAAAGGCGCGGGGCCTGGCGTCACGGCCGAGGGCGGCGGGGCGTCGATGGTCGGCGGCGGCAGCGGTGTCAGAACCGTTCCGGCCTGATCGGCGGCGGCCAGGGCACCGGTCTCGTCAACGCCGACATCCAGAGCGCCTGTGGCGACGCCATTCTTCTTGGCGCATTCGGCCAGGGTGGTCTCGCCGACGAACTGGCCGCCGACGAAGCAGCGTAGCGGCCGCGCCGGGTCCAGCTTGGTGTCGTCGGCTCTTCCCGTCTCGACGATCAGGCCGGCGCGTGAGGCAGGCGGCGGTTCCGTCGGCTTGTCCTTGCCGCCCAGCAGCACGATGGCGATGCCGAGACCCGCCAGGAGCGCCAGCGCGGCGCCGCCCGCCAGAACGATGCGTCGGTCTTTCAGAAGTTCCATGAACACTGGCTACGACGCGAAGATGGCGCTTTCAAGCGCCACAGGGGCTATCCGCCCGTCAAACGGTTCAGGGCGGCCTGATAATTGGAAATCTGGTTCTTCAGATAGGCCGGCACCGTGCCCCCGGTCTTGCCCGAGGTGGCGGCGGCGCTGCTGTCGATCCCCATCGCGATGTCGGCAATCTCGCGATAGGCGGTGCGCACGGACGACATAGAGCGTGTGATCACCGACGAGGCGTTCTTGCGACCCGCCTCGTCCGACAGATCCAGTTCAGGCGGCAATTGCAGGCCAAACACCGGGCCACCGCCATCGGCCGAAACCGTCTTGCCGCTCTCGACCTTGGTGTTGCGAACAACGCCGGCGGCCAGACCCAGGGCCTGAAGCACGTCGGTGCCGCCCTTTCCCGCCAGGACCTCGATCGTCGAGGTCGCAAAGGCGGGACTGATCTTCAGCTTGCGGGCATTGCCATCGCTGGACAACTCGACCTTGGCCCGGAAGCCCGAGGCGCGCTTGATCTTGTCGGCCAGAGTTTCCAGGGTGTCCTTGGCGTCAATGGTAATCGTCGTCAGCGTCCCGCGCTCACGGGTGCGGATCTGGAAAGTATCCCCCGCGCGGGCGGCCGTCGCGGAGACCAGGCGCTCCGACTGGCTGAAATCCATCTTGCCCTTGGGCAGACCGAACGCGTCGAGACTGCTGGAGCCGGCCTGGTCGACCGCGATCGAGGTCGGCGTCGCATAACCGTCCTTGCCGGTCAGCCGCTGCGACCAGGACACCGCGCCCGTGGCGACGTTGATCTGCGCGACATAGCCATCCTTCTCCCCGACCGTCGTCTGGCCTTCGAGATCCTTGCCCGCCGCACCCACCAGCCACGCCGAGCCGTTTGAGACCGCCATTCCGGTCACGGTGTCGTCGCCCGTACCGCCATAATAGGCCAGGGTGTCAGCGCTGGTGTCAGTCAGATCAAGCGACAGGCGGCCCACAAAGCCATCCGAACCACCCGATGCGCCGGCTGTCGTATTGCCAAGGCTCAGCGCGCCATTCGACGTATGACCGCCCACGTAAAGCTGGCCGCCATCGATCTTCAGCCCGACCATCTCGCCGCCCTTCAGCGAGCCGAGATCGCGCACCGCGCCCTGTGAAAGCGTGGCGGCCTTGGTGTAGGTCACGGGCGTAGTCACCGTCACGCCCGCAGGCGTGACCGATGTGGCGTTCTCGGTGACGATGGTCGGGGCTACGGTGAAGCTGCGCAGAATGGCGTTGCCGTTTTCCTTGCCGCCCACGACCACCTGAGATCCGTTCACGACGATATCCGAGACGGAGTCATTCTCGGCGGTGCCGAACTTCTGGGTGAACAGCGCCTTGGGGCCACCGTTCAGATCGGTGGCGAAGGCCGTCAGATAGGAGTCGTACTCGCCGCCGGCAGCAGACGTTGAACCCGGCAGGTCGGACTTGGATCGCCCGCCGACATAGAGGATGCCGTCGGAGCCGAACGCGACAGCGGTCGCCTCGTCTTCCAACATGGCGCCGCGCCGCACCGTCCACTGCTCGTCGCCCTTGGCGTCGTAGCGCGTCACGAAGCTGTCGGTCTTGCCCGAGGTGGCGTCGGAATTGATCGGCCCATCAACTGCGCCTTGCAGCCGGCCTGTCACCGAGCCGGCGACAGCCACACTGCCGTCATCGGCGACCGCCAGGTTGAGGCCGCTCGCCGAGTCGGTGGCGCCCAGGCTGCGGGCATACAGAAGGTGGCCGGCCGAATCGTATTTGAGAAGCGCGACGTCCTGGTCGCCCTTGATCACCTGGCCGTTCACATCCTTGGTGACGTCGGCCAGCATGTAGATCGAGCCGTCGGATGCCGACACCGTCTTGCGAACGCTGGATATCGTGCCTTGCAGGGTCTCGGAGAAGACCTTGCCGCCAGGCTGCCCGCCTCCGGCTGCGCTGTACTTGGTCAGGGTATTCTCGATGACCGCGTCGTCGGTCTTGGTGTCCTTGTCCGGATCTGGATTGCCGGCGGCGGTCGTGATGTAGACGGCAGGCGACGCAGCCGTGGCGGTGAAGGTCAGTTGCTCAGTCGAGTCGCCCTTGACCCGCAGCGCGAAGTCGTCGCCGGTCGCGGGCAGTGTCACCGGCTGACCATTGACCTGCACGGTTCGGGTCTCACCGACCTTGCGCTCAACGGCAAAGCTGGTCTCAAAGCCCTCGGCCTTGAGCTTGCCGTTCATGAAACTGACGACATTGGACATCGTCCTGGGCGTTGCGCCCATTTGCGACAGGTCCATGGTCACGTTTGTGGTGGCGCCGAACTTCTTGACGGACAGGTCGAAGCTGACATTGCCCTGGAACTTGGGAACTTCGTCGTCGGACTGGCCACTGTAGATCGTGTCGGTGATGTAGCTGTAGACGCTCTTGGGCACGCCCACGGTCGAACGGTCGGTCGCCATCACCGCGCCTGGCGTCAGGCGCCCCTGATCCAGGCTCATGTTCTGGGTGTAGCTGGTGACTTCCGACAGCCCCTTGGTCAGGGCGGTCTGCAGCCGCTTGAGTTCGCTCTCGCTGACACCTTTCTCTGCTGCCCGCGCCGCGATCGCTGAAAGTGTGTTGAGCGCCTGATAGGTGGCGAAAAGCTTCTTGTAGTCGCCGCTTGCGCCCTTCAGGCTGGACGCATTGCCGGCCTCATCGACGAACTTTCGGCCGCTCAAGGCGGCCTTGACCAAGGCGCTGGGCTCGGTCGAGCCGGACATCCACGGCGCAGTGGGTACAACGGCCTTGGATTTCGAAGGGGAACTCGCCGTCGCCGACGCACCGTTCAGCTGGCCCGTGCGAGCCTGATAGTAGCCGAGCAGTGCGCTGGTATCGAAGGTGATCACGGCGGGTCCTGTCGGGGCGCGCGAAACGCCCCGCCTATCGTTGAACGCGTAACGCTGAAAACTCGTTAAGGCCCTTGGTTACGCGGCGATTAGGTGAGCTTCGGTCAAGCCGCGACGCGCAGCTTCGCGCAACTGACCCCACTCCGAAGCCATGATCCCCAGCAGCACGACATCGCGGGCAATGCCGTTCTTGAGAACATGCCCCCGCAGATAGCCTTCGCGCCGAAATCCGGTCGCGACCTGAGCCTTCAGCGCGGCGTCATTGTCGGCCATCACCTCAGCAAAAACCTTGTGCAGGCCAAGTTCTCCGAAAGCGCGATCAAGCCCCAGAACCTGGGCGGCGCGGCCGACGCCGCGGCCTCTGGCCTCGGCCGAGCCCAGAAACCAGTTCCAACTCGCCCGGCGGTGATGGCTCAGCAAGCCAGAAAGGGTCAACAGGCCCGCAGGCGCGCCCGCTCGCGTGATCATCCAGCCGCGCATGTCGGGATCATTGCGAAGACCGTCAAACCAGGCGGCATGGGCGTCGCGGCTGGGGAAAGCGGCGTCCGACATCCATCGATCGACTTCAGGTTCCGAGCGCCACTGAAACAGCACGCCCTCATCCTGATCTTGTAAACCGCGAAGGTCGATCATCCCGGCCAATTCCCCCTGACACCTTCTCAAAGCGTACCTTGCGCGCTGCCGATGGACTAGGGCGCTGACACGAAGACTGCGCCTCAGGGCTAGCCGTTGAAGAGCTTCAGAATGATCTGCGGTGCCGAGTTGGCGATGGAGAGCGCCTGAGCGCCCAACTGTTGCTTCACCTGCAGGGCTTGCAAGCGGGCGCTTTCCTTGGCCAGGTCTGCGTCGACCAGGTTGCCCACACCGGTTTCCAGGACGTCCGACAGGCGGGAAATGAAGCTGTGGTGAGCCTCGATCTGCTTGGCCTGGGTGCCGATATTGCCGACAGCCTGGTTTACCGCGCCCATGGTGGCGTCAAGGCGGGTCAGGACGCTGGAGGCGTTGGTAATATCCAGAATGTCGTCAGTGGCGGTCAGGGTGTTGATCGTCCCCCCCAGCGACAG
The DNA here is from genome assembly GCA_031415995.1 of Caulobacter sp. GTDB lineage: Bacteria > Pseudomonadota > Alphaproteobacteria > Caulobacterales > Caulobacteraceae > Caulobacter. The sequence continues at coordinate 21,123 of JANOSS010000175.1, forward strand.
ATTCTGCAGGTTCAGCGTGATCGCCGCACTGGCGTCGGCGTCTGCCAGGAATGAGACGTCTACGCTCAGGCTGCCGTTCAGGAGGTTGGCTCCATCGAAGCTGGCGCTAGACAGAACCTGGCTGAGATTCTTAACCAGCCCCTGGAAGTCGGCATTCAGGGCCTGGCGAGACTTGGTGGTGAGCGACGTGTCCTTGGCCGCCACGACCTTTTCGCGCATCAGGCTGAGCAGATCCGAGATCGATTCGCCGGCAGCCAAAGCGACATCTGCTACGGATGTCGCTCGATCCAGACTCATCTTGACGGCCGAAAGCGCGTTCATATCCGCGCGCTGTTCCTGGGCAATCGACCAGACCGCCGCGTTATCCTTGGCGCTTGAAACTATCAGACCCGTATTGATGCGGGTTTGCACACCCTGCATGTCGTCATTGGTCTTGTTCAGATTCTGCAGAGCGATCAGCGCGGGCTGATTGGTGTTGACGCTGAGCGACATTCGCGGCCTCCGATCGGAAATTTTTTCCGGGTTTGGTTCGCGCGCCTTTCAGCGAGCGAGCCCTCACGGAGCCAACCCTAAGATCAGAAGGTAAGGTTATGGTTAACGGAAATAAACCATAACACTCTATCCCCGCGACGGTGCGTCGCAGGGTTAAAGCGCGCGCCCGAGGCGCGTCAGGTCAGGCCGTCGTAAACGTCGCCTGGGTCATAATTGGCGGCGTGCTTGAGTTTCAGCACGTCTTCCCGCGGCAGGACCTGCAGGGTTTCACCCGTTCGACGATCCACGGTCTTGTAGATAAACGCCCCGCTAGCCTCGTCCTGCTCGATCACCAGACGCAGGTCGCCCGGCTGAGGCTCGGCGGAATCAGCGCGCGATTCGGTAACGACAACAGCGCCCGCGGATGGCTCCGGGGCGGTGACATTAGGATATTGGCCCGAAGGGACCAGATCGGCTGCGACGGCCGACAGAGCGGCTTTGGTTTCCATCTCTCCTTGCGCCATCGCCTACGCGGCGGCGTCCTCTGGTGGTGCGGGTTCTCCTCGCCTTCAAGCCCGAAAGAGACGGAGGCGGGCCCGGGGGGCCCGCCTCCCCCGTTCCTTAGCGGAACAGGCTCAGGATGGACGACGAAGCTTGGTTCGCGATCGACAGCGCCTGCACACCCAGTTGCTGCTTGGTTTGCAGCGACTGCAGCTTGGCGCTTTCCTTGGCCAGGTCAGCATCGACCAGATTGCCCACGCCCGCGTCGAGGCTGTCTTGCAGTTTGCCGACGAAGGTGAGGTGGGTGTCCAGGCCCACCGAGCTGGTACCCAGCGAGGCCAGCTTGTTGGTCGCGGTGCCCAGGGCCGTGGTCACCGTGGCGATCATGGTCTTGGCGGTGGCGGCGTCGGTGAAGCTCGACGTGGTCGTCAGGCCGATGCCGGCCAGCGACAGGGTCTTGGCGGTGACCGTGAAGCCCGAACCATCCGAGTTGGCCAGGAAGGTCAGCTTGGTGGTCGTGCCGTCGGCAATGCTGACGCCATTGAACTTGGCATTGGTAGCGGCCTTGGTCACCTGATCGCGCAGGGACTCAAAGTCGGCCTTCAGGGCGTTGAAGCTGGAGGTGTTGAGCGAGGTGTCGGAAGCGGCCAGGGCCTTTTCCTTCATCTTGCCCAGCAGGTCGGTGATGGTGTCGCCGGCGGCCAGGGCCACGTCGATGGTCGACTGCCCGCGCTGCAGCGAATCCTTCACCGAGTTCAACGACGACGCCATCGAAGACTGGTTCTTGGCCGTGGCCCAGATAGCGCCGTTGTCCTTGGCGCTGGCCACCTTCTTGCCGGTGTTGATGCGCTGCTGGACGGTCGCCAGTTCCGAATTGGTGGAGTTCAGGTTTTGCAGCGCGATCAGCGCGCCGGCGTTCGTATTGATGCTGTTCATCGCCATTACGAAGGATCCTTTTCAAGGCAGGCCGACGTCATTTTGACAGTCGGGAGCATTTTGCTCTGCACCCTAGGAAGCAATGACCGGGCCAAAGCTGCCGACCCGGCAAAATCCTACAAACCATTGAAAAGTTTGCGTTATAGGTCTGTTTACGACAGCGACCCCCGGCAGAAACTGCCGGGGGTCGCTGGTCGCAGGCAATTATTGCCGGGCACTAGGCGCCGGGTAAAGGAGGCGCCGGACGACCCGAAGGTCGTCCGGCGTGTCAGATCACTTGAACAACGACAAGATCGATTGCGGCGTCTGGTTCGCGATCGACAGCGCCTGCACACCCAGTTGCTGCTTGGTTTGCAGCGACTGGAGCTTGGCGCTTTCCTTCGCCAGATCCGCGTCGACCAGATTGCCCACACCGGCTTCCAGGCTGTCCTGCAGCTTGCCAACGAAGGTCAGGTGCGTGTCCAGACCGACAGAGTTGGTGCCCAGCGACGACAGCTTGTTGGTCGCGGTAGTAAGAGCAGTCGTGATCGTAGCAATCATTGTCTTGGCCGTAGCCGCGTCAGTGAAGGTCGAACCGGCCGCCAGACCAATGCCGACAAGCGACAGGGTCTTGGAAGACACGGTGAAACCACCACCATCGGCATTCGCCAGGAAGGTCATCGACGCCGTAGTGCCATCAGCAATGCTGACACCGTTAAACTTGGCGTTCGAGGCCGCCTTGGTGATCTGGTCACGCAGCGACTCGAAATCTGCCTTCAGGGCATTGAAGCTCGAAGTGTTCAGCGAGGTGTCGGAAGCGGCCAGGGCCTTTTCCTTCATCTTGCTGAGCAAATCGGTGATCGTGTCGCCGGCTGCGAGCGCCACATCGATCGTCGACTGACCGCGCTGGAGGGAATCCTTCACGGCATTCAACGAACTAGAGCTGGAACTCTGCATCTTGGACATCGACCAGATCGCGCCATTATCCTTGGCGTTGGCGACCTTCTTACCGGTGTTGATGCGGCCTTGGGTTGTTGCAAGCTCCGAGTTGGTCGAGTTGAGGTTTTGCAGTGCGATGAGCGCACCAGCATTGGTGTTGATTGAGTTCATCATAGGTCACCTACCGTTTTGGTCGGATTTCTCCGGCGCGAGCCGGCTGGGCGTTTTGCCTACGGTAAACATCGCAAGGGGCGGGCCAGCTGGACGCACCCTGGCGTCAAAACCTAAGCCTCTGATTTTTATAAGATTTTTATGGAATTGACGCAAAGACGAAACCGCCCGGCGAATGCAACATTCGCCGGGCGGCAGGAACTACCTAAATGAGCTGGGCAATTGGCGCCTGATGGTTCAGGCGCCTTCGACGCGTCCCGCCAAGCCTTGCATGATCGTGCGGTTGATATCGATCAGCGGCTCAAAATCCTCCTCCTTGCGCATGACCGCGCTGGAGTGGCGGCCGACCCAAAGGCTGAGTGAAATGATGCTTGCGCGCAGTTCTGGCGCGAGCGAATTTTCAGGCAGCGAGCAGTCGGTGGCCATCGCCGACCAAACCCGGCGATTCCAGTCGAGTGCGTCGATCCGCTTTGCGATATCGTCCTCTGGAGCCTGCGACGCGTCCATAAGGGCGCGCGTCACCTGCCCGAAAAGGCGGTACTCCAGCTCACGCGGATTTTCAGCCCTCGTCGCCGCCTGCTGATAGGCTCGAAGAGACATGCCCCAACCTCTCGTCTTCGTACTCGATCAATTTACGGCTCAACATGAGCGCTTTATAATACTCGCGTGCCATGACGTGCTTTGAGATCGCGATGCAATCGGCAAGCACGGCCGGGTTGCGCACCACACTCATGAACTCGTTCAGGCGCGTAGCAAAATCTTCATAGAACCGTTCCGCGACACTTTCTTCCAGGTACATCATCATCACAGGGAAGTAGATGCGGCGTGATGGCGTCGTCACCTGATCCAGTTGCATAATGTCCTTTTCCCGAAGGACGGAGGCCTTGTTCTGGAGCACGAGCACGCCGCGACGGTCGCCATTCTGGACCACCGCACCGTTCAACACGAACTTCTCGCCGGGCTTCAGCGAAAGCTTCAAAGGCACGTTATGCCGCTCCTCTTTGCAGTCGCCACGGCAGCCCGGTCCGCCAGGATCGGCGGGTCGAGAGGAAGTTAGGCCGGGTCGGGTTAACGCTGTCTTGCTGACCCTGCGACCGTGAGCCGCAGCTTAGGACTCAGTTAAACATACTGCCCCACAGGATGGTTAACTCCAAATCCGCAAGGCTGACCTAATGTCCCGCAAACGCGCCCTCGAGGGTTCCGGCAGCACGCTGGTCCAGCAGGAGATCACTGCGGCGGCGATCGTCCAGCGAGGAATCGCTGGAACGACCATGGGTGATTCCGCTTCGCTCGAGGCCCTCGCACGGCTCGACCGCGCCGCCAGCGAGCTCAAGAACCGCGAAACAGCCCGTCTGCTTGGTCAGGCGATTGCGGCGATCCAGTCACGCGACTTCCAGAAAGCCGATTCGCTGGCGCTGGAAGTGCTGGAAAAGGATGAGCGGCAAGGCGTCGCCTGGCACGTGCTGGCCATCGCCCGCGAAAAGAACGGCGACTTTGTCTCCTCGATGCGCGCCTACGAGGCGGCGCTGCAGTTGTTGCCGGACCACGGCCCCGTCGCGGGCGACCTGGGGCGACTGGCCTATCGCATGGACATGCCGGAACTGGCGGCGAAGTTCTTCGCTCACTACCGGTTGGCCCGCCCCGACTGCGTGGAAGCGACCAACAATCTGGCCTGCGCCCTTCGCGACCTCAATCAATGCTCCGAAGCCATCGACATTCTTCGGCCGGCCATCATGGCGGACCAGAGCCAGCCGATCCTCTGGAACACCCTGGGCACCGTGATGTGCAGCCTGGGCGATGGTCAGCAGGCCCTCACCTTCTTCGACGAAGCTCTTCGTCTCGCCCCCGATTTTGGCAAGGGCTATCACAACCGCGCCTATGCCCGCCTTGATCTGGGCGATGTCCCGGGCGCGCTGGAGGATTGTGAGGCGGCCATTGCTCACGTCGAATCTGCTGAAGATCTGGCCATGATGCAGTTTGCCAGGTCGACGATTCTTCTCTGCCTGGGCCGCGTCAGCGAAGGTTGGGATGCCTACGAGTCGCGCTTCTCGCCCGACCTGTCAGACGCGCCTCGTTTTCTGATCGACGCGCCGCGCTGGTCGGCTGAACAGCCCTTGGCGGGCAAGCGCATGATGATCTGCGCCGAACAGGGTCTCGGTGACGAGGTGATGTTCGCCAACATGTTGCCCGACGTCCTGGACGCCATCGGCCCCGATGGCGCTCTGTCGATCGCCGTCGAACAACGCCTGATCCCGCTTTTTCAGCGCTCTTTTCCCAGCGCCGAGGTTACCGCACACCGAACGGTGACCTTTGAAGGTCGCGTGCGCCGCACCGCGCCCCACATCTCCGACTGGAGCAAGATCGACCAGTGGGCCCCGATCGGCTCGCTGCTGCCGGTGCTGCGCCCGTCGGTGGAGTCGTTCCCAAAGCGGCCCAACTTCCTGGTGGCGGATCCCGAGCGCGTCGCCCATTGGCGCAAGCAGCTCGAAGCCGCACCGCAGGGTCCCAAGGTCGGCTTGCTCTGGAAGAGCCTCAAGCTGAATGGCGAGAGGGCGCGCCAGTTCTCGCCCTTCGACCTGTGGCGTCCGATCCTTGAAACGCCCGGCGTCACCTTCGTCAATCTGCAGTACGGCGACTGCGACGAAGAGATCGCCTGCGCCAAGGCCGAGTTTGGGGTGGATATCTGGCAGCCCGAAGGCATCGATCTGAAGAAGGATCTCGATGACGTCGCCGCGCTGTGCTGCGCCATGGATCTGATTGTCGGCTTCTCGAATGCGACCATCAACCTGGCCGGCGCCTGCGGGGCCAATGTCTGGCAGATCAGCGGCGCGGCTTCCTGGACCCGCCTGGGCACGGAAAGCCTGCCTTGGTACCCGCAGATCCGCTGCTTCTCCTCGTCGGACTATTACGACTGGTCGCCCACGATGCAGGACGTGGCTCACACGCTGGCGAAAACCTTTCCCGGCTAGGGAACGCTGCGACGGCGGCGGGATTGTTTCAGGGCGGCAGGCGCACGGCCTGGCTGTTTCTGGAGATTTCCCATGGCCGAGCTGGACATCGACGACGCTCCCGATGCGCAAGACACCGCCGAGGTTCTGGATGAAACCCATCTGACACCCGATGGCGAGGATATCGCCAACTTTGACGAGATCGCCGACGTCTATGATGTCACCCAGGCCGATGGCGACACCGATGAGAGTGACATCGAAGAAGACTTCGACGTCCTCGACGATGACGATCTGGCCGACCTTGAAGACGAAATCGAAGGGGCGCGCGACGACGAGGGCCTGAACGTCGAGCGCGAGCCCCTCGACACGCTTCCTGGGCGCGCCCCCGCATAGAAACCGCCTCGTCATTCGGTTTCAATTCCGCACGCTCTTGCCAAGCGCGCGCCGCCCGGTAGTTTGAACCCTTGATTTGAACACTTGTTCGAGACCGGATCGATCCGGCAGAGGGTGGGTATGCGACAGCGCTTCGAAGGCACTTCCGATTATGTGGCAACCGAGGACCTCAAGGTCGCGGTCAACGCCGCAGTGGCGCTTGAGCGTCCACTTTTGATCAAGGGCGAACCCGGCACCGGCAAGACCGTTCTGGCCTACGAGGTCGCCAAGGCCATGGGCGCGCCCCTGCTGACCTGGCACATCAAGTCCACGACAAAGGCTCACCAAGGCCTCTACGAATATGACGCCGTCACCCGCCTGCGCGACAGCCAGTTGGGCGAGGAGCGGGTCAAGGATGTCCGCAACTACATCAAGAAGGGCAAGCTCTGGGAGGCGTTCGAGGCACCCGTGCGTCCCGTCCTGCTGATCGACGAGATCGACAAGGCTGATATCGAATTCCCCAACGATCTGCTGCAAGAGCTGGATCGGATGGAGTTCTATGTCTACGAAACCGGCGAGACGATCTCGGCCAAGGTTCGCCCGATCATCATCATCACCTCCAACAACGAGAAGGAACTGCCGGACGCTTTCCTGCGCCGCTGTTTCTTCCACTACATCCGCTTCCCCGAGGAGGCGACGATGCAGGCGATCGTCGACGTCCACTATCCGGGCATCAAGCAGAAGCTCGTCGCCGAGGCCCTGCGGATCTTCTACGACATGCGCAAGGTTCCGGGCCTGAAGAAGAAGCCTTCGACCTCCGAACTCCTGGACTGGCTGAAGCTGCTGTTGGTCGAGGACATTGACGAGAGCATCCTGCGCGAGAAGGATCCGACCAAGCTGATCCCGCCGCTGCATGGCGCCCTGCTCAAGAACGAGCAGGATGTCCACCTGTTCGAGCGGCTGGCTTTCCTGGCCCGACGCGAAGGCGCGGGTGGTCGTCCCGGGCAGTAGGCCTTACCTGGAATTCACTGGACGCGTGGCCCAACGGCCCTCACCTTCCCGCTCAAATCAGAGGGACGGTCATGCGTCATTCGACTTGGATCGCTGTGTTCGCCGCCAGCAGCGCCCTGGTGCTGGCGGGGTGTCAGCGCAGCGAAACGGTGAAGGCCGAAAAGCACGAGCGTCATCTTCGCCGCGATCCGGTCCGGACGATCTCCAGGCTTGATTGTCCGGAAATGCAGGGCGATCTGAAGCGTGTCAGCGCCGCAGCCGACGGTCTGTCCTGCGCCTATGCCGGCGTCGACGCCGATGTGCTGCTGCGGCTTGTGTCGCTGAACAATGGCGACGCCGAGGACGCCCTTGCGCCCATCGAGACCGAGCTCAAGGCGCTGATGCCCACACTGAAGCCCGTCACAGAGCAAAAGCCGGGCGGAAAGCACGACCGCAACACAACCAGCATCCATTTGCCCGGCCTGCGGATCGACGCGAGCGATGACGGCGCCGATATCAAGATCGGCCACATCACGATCAACAGCAACGAAGGCGGTGCCTCCGAGGTCAAGATCGACAAGAACGTCACGGTCAAGGGCGACGACCGCAAGGAAACGGTCAGCATCACTACGGACGACGGCGAGACCGGAGACGGCGCGGTCAACATCCGCGCCGGTGATGACGGCGCCGAGATCCGTCACAGCAAGCGCGGCGACTCGATCCGCTCAACCCTGATCCTGGCCAGCGACAAGGCGCCCAGCGGCTACCGCGTGGTCGGCTACGAGGCGCGCGGACCAAAGGGGGGCCCGCTCGCCGTCGCTACCATCAAGGCCAAGAACCGCGATTCCGGCGACCATGACGTGTTCAAGGACATGAAGGCCCTGGTGCGCCACAACGTCGGCGGCTGAACTCAGGCCGGAACCGGAACAACCTCCATCACCTTGTAGGTCAAGGGCCGGCCATCCTCGTCGGTCACGGTGACATATTCGCCCAAGGCAAACCTGTGCTCGCCCAGCCGGTGGACCGGCTCGTCATCGGCGCTGTCGGAATCGTCATAGTCAAAGAACCAGCGTGCTCCCTTGCGCGCCAGCAAGCCGTCCACGGCGTCCTCGTCGGGCGCGAAACGGCGGACGCTGCAGGCCGCCTTGCTCTTGGCGTAGGCCGCTTCGTCGAGATGACCGTCAGCGGTCAGGGGCGCGGTCAGGGCGTAGCCGCGGTGATCGTCACCGCCGGCGAACTCTGTGCCAGGATTGCGGGCAAGACGCATCACGATGCGAGACAGGGACATTCAAGCCTCCCTTGAAGGAATGACAGACAGGTTAGTGCGACAGAAACAGCGAAGGACCATCGCTGTTCAGGAGGCTGCGGGTCGTGCCACCGAAGATGAACTCCTGCAGACGCGGGTGTCCGAAGGCCCCAGCGACCAGGAAATCAGCGCCGGCTTCGCGGGCCGTCCCCAGCAACAGCCCCGCAGCGTCGCCGGTTCCCTGCAGGGTCTGGCTTGTCGCGGTCACGCCGCGAGCGCTCAGAAATTCGACCAGCCGCGCAAGATCGAAATTGCGCGACGATGCGCCGGGCGCGCCGGCGACGATCACCGACGAAGCCTTTTGCAGCAGCGGCAAGGCAGTGCGCATTGCCCGGCTGGCTTCCTTGCCTCCGTCCCAGGCGACCACGGCGACGCCGCCGACCTTCAGGCCGGGCCTGGCGACGATGATCGGGCGCTGCTCGTCGGCGACCAGTTGCTGGAACGCCTCGGCCAGGGGGCCCTTGCCGCGCGCCGAGGCGCTGTCGAAAACGATGACGTCCGAGAGGCGGCCTTCCATGGCCAGGCCAGCCCAGACAGGCGACTCCAGGGTGATGACCCGGGTTCGCGCATAGGCGATCTCGGCCGCCAGAGCCGCGACAGCGCGACCGCCTTCCACGGCGGCTTCCTTCAGGCTTTCCAGCGCGGTGACCTGCACCCCGCCCATGAAGCCTTCGCCCATCCAGGGCATCAGGTCGGCTATGTCCGCCGGCGCGTGAACACAGGCCAGTTCCGCCTCGAACGCCTTTGCCAGGGTGGCCGCCGACGCCAGGAGATCCCGGTCGGCCTGTGCTCCCGCCAGGGGAGCCATGATTCTTGCCCAACTCATGATCGAACTCCTTTGGAGCGCATTTCCACAGGTGAGGCCGTACCCATCATTGATCTTTGTCAACCGATGGGTCAGTCAGTCCACCTTCACCGTAAGGAACGATCTCGTGGCCAAAGGGCTGCATAGGGGTGCGGCGCCCCGCGCTTGGCAGAGAATGCTCTCCGGCCGGAGGCTGGACCTGCTTGACCCGTCGCCCATGGACATCGAGATCGAGGACATTGCCCACGGCCTGGCCCGGGTGGCTCGCTGGAATGGTCAGACCATTGGCGAGCATGGCTTTTCGGTCGCCCAGCACAGTCTGGTGGTCGAGGAGATCGCCGCCCACATCAAGCCCGACCTTGAGCCGAAGTGGCGACTCGCGGCCCTGCTGCACGACGCCTCCGAATATGTGATCGGCGACATGATCAGCCCGTTCAAGGCCGCGCTGGGCGTCAGCTACAAGGATTTCGAGGCCCGGCTGGAAGACGCCATCCACATCCGCTTTGGTCTGCCGGTCAAGACGCCGCCGGCCATCAAGAAGCTGCTCAAGCAGGCCGACCGGGCCTGCGCCTTCTTCGAGGCTACCCAGTTGGCGGGGTTCGAGCACGCCGAGTCGCTGGCCATCTTCGGCGCGCCGCCGGCCGGGTACGAGCTGCGCATCAAGCCGCAGCCGCCGTTCGAGGCCCAGGCCCACTATGTTCAGCGCTTCCATGTGCTGTCGCGGGCCGCCGGTTTCGAATCCGCGCCCGACGCCGCATTCGAAACCGAATGACCGCTTCTGTCGTCATCGGGCTTTCGGCCGTGGTCGTCGCCATCCGCGACGGCGAGGCGGTGGTGCTGACCGTTCGACCCCATGACGCCGTCACCGATGTCGCCTCGCCCCTGCCCGGCCTGCCGTTCGGCCCGTTCGACCCGGAGGGGCACCGCACCTTCGAGCTGGGCCTGCGGGCCTTCGTTACCGAGCAGACCCGGTTCCAGCTGGGCTATGTCGAGCAGCTCTACACCTTCGGCGACAAGGGCCGCGACGCTCCCCGGGCCGAGGTCGGGGCCGGGGCCGCGCGGGTCGTCTCGGTCGGCTATCTGGGCCTGACCCCAGACGCCATCGACACAGATGCGCCGGACACCGTCTGGGCGCCCTGGTCGCGGTTCTTTCCCTGGGAGGACTGGCGCCAGGGCCGCCCCGCCCTGCTGGACGCCGTGCTGGCCCCCGCCCTCAGGCGCTGGGCAGAAGGCGACGCCGGCAAGTGGTCCCGCGCCCGCCTGGCCTTCGCTCTGGACGGCGCACCGTGGAACGAAGAGCGCGTGCTGGAACGCTATGAACTGCTCTACGAAGCCGGCCTGGCCCCCGAGGCCGCCCGCGACCGGGCCCGGGCCGACGGCGACGATCCGGCCGAGCCCGCCGCCCTCTCGGCGGCCCTGGGCGAGCCGATGATCTCCGATCACCGCCGCATCCTGGCCACCGGCCTGTCGCGGCTGCGGGGCAAGATCAAGTACCGCCCTGTGGTGTTCGAACTGACCCCCGACGAGTTCACCCTCTCGACCCTGCAGCGCACCGTCGAGGCCATAGCCGGTGTCCCGCTGCACAAGCAGAACTTCCGCCGCGTGGTCGAGCGCGAGGAGCTGGTCGAGGGCCTCGGCCGCCTGGACGCCGAAACCGGCGGGCGTCCGGCCGAACTGTTCCGCTTCCGCCGCGAAATGCTGACGGCGCGCCCCGCCAGCGGGCTCAGCCTGCCGCTGCTGCGGGACTGAGCCGCTACTCCGCTGCGTCGCGGATTTCGACCGGAGCCTCCGCCGCCTGTCGCGCCCGCCACCTGGCCTTCAGAGTGTGCGAGGTGTCCCGCGAACCGTCTGGGCTCCAGCCCGGAGGCCCGAACACATAGCCCAGAACTTCGCGCGGCGACTTGCTGCCGGCCAGATCCTTGCCGATGCCGATCCACTCGTGGAACACGTTGTGGAACAGGTTGAAATTGCCAAGGTTCTTGACCGTGCCATAACGGCAGGCCTCTTCGTCGACCTCGGGGATGAAGGTGCCGAACATCCGGTCCCAGATGATCAGGATGCCGGCATAGTTGGCGTCAAGATAGCGGGCGTTGCGGGCGTGGTGCACCCGGTGATGCGAGGGTGTGTTGAACACGGCCTCGAACCAGCGCGGCATGCGCTTGACCGCCTCGGTGTGGATCCAGAACTGATAGACGAGGCTGATGCCCTTCTGGATCGCCACCATGGCGGGCGGAAAGCCCAGAAACACCAGCGGAAGCCATAGCAGCCACGTGCCGGCCACGCCGCCGGTCCAGGTCTGCCGCAGGGCGGTCGACAGGTTGTAGTGGGTCGAGGTGTGGTGATTGACGTGGCTGGCCCACCAGACCCTTCGCTCATGGGCGAAGCGGTGGAACCCGTAATAGATCAGATCCTCGGCAAAAAAGAGGATCACCCAGGCCCAGACCGCCGTTATCGGGATAGTGAAAATCCGGTGGTGATACACCCAGACCGTGGCGGCGACGATCAGCCCGCCGGTCAGCAAGCCGGCGATCGTGCTGCCCAAACCCATGGACAGCGACATGGCCGTGTCGCGGGTTTCGTAATTGGCCTTGGCCTTGCCCATCCGGGCCAGAACAATCTCGAGGATGATCGCCAGGATGAAGAACGGGATCGCCATCTGGACGGGATCGAAATCGGCCTTCATGCGACAGACTCCTTCTGGGCGACCAGGGTCTGGGGTGGCCAGACATTATCGGCGACCGCCAGCACAGGCGCGGCGTCGCCGGTCCTCAAAACCAGCCGGCCGTTCTTTGAATTCGCTGCGGCCACCACAGACCAGGCCAGGTCGCGGGCGACATAGCCGTCCCCGCGCTTCCACAGGACCAGCACCGTGTCGCCATCTCGCGCCAGGGCCCCACAGCCGTCGGCAGAGATCCAGGTCGCGGTGGGCTGGTGGTCGGGAAACTCCTGGGCCAGCAGCGCGGTGAGGCCCGCAGCGTCGAGCGCAGGGGTTGGCCGGGCGATGCTCGCCCAGGCCGCTATGCCGACGAGCACGCTGATCGCGAGCGCCGAACCGATAAGCTGTATCAGCATCGCCTTGTCCAAGCTGACGCCGCCCTCCCCGTAGTTTTGCGACAACGTCGGGCCCTAGGTGATCGCCGTCAAGTGATCTGGTTGTTCCGGCGCCCGGACACGACCTCGCGACCTCGCGCGGAGAGCCGCCGAGCGGGTGGAAAGGGTCGCGGAGCGTCCGGACACGGTCAGCTTTGAGGTCATTGCGTGTCAGCGTGGCAAAGGGGCCCACAGGTCACGTGATGGGTGACGGGACCGTCATCCATGATATCAACGCTGCCATAAGCAGAAGATCGCGAGCCCGCAGAGGCCCGCGCGCATCATCGGGACTAGTCGCTTGCATCACGCCGTCATCGCCGCCACGGGGCTGTACACGCCGCCGTTCAGCATTTCGAACACCGAACTGGTTGAGGCCTTCAACGCCTTCGTAGAACGCTTCAACACCGCCAATGCCGACGCCATCGCCGTCGGCGAGGTGGTGGCCCTGGCCCCCTCTTCGCCCGAATTCATCGAGAAGGCGTCCGGCATCAAGTCGCGCTTCGTGATGAACAAGGACGGCATCATTGACCCGGACCTGATGCGCCCCGTCCTGCCCGAACGCGGCAACGACGAAATCTCGATCCTGGCCGAAATGGCCGTGGAAGCCGCCAAGCAGGCGATCAAGGCCTGGGGCAAGCCGGTCAGCGAGATCGGCGCGGTGATCTGCGCCGCCTCGAACATGCAGCGCGCCTATCCGGCCATGGCCATCGAGGTGCAGCAGGCCCTGGGCATCGAAGGCTTCGCCTTTGACATGAACGTCGCCTGCTCGTCGGCCACCTTCGGCATCAAGACCGCCGCCGACTTCATCGCCGCGGGCAGCGCGAAGGCGGTGCTAATGGTCAATCCTGAAATCTGCTCGGGCCACCTGAACTTCAAGGATCGCGACAGCCACTTCATCTTCGGCGACGTGGCCACCGCCGTGATCATCGAGGACGCCGAGCAGGCCACCGGCGGCTGGGAGATCGTGGGCACACGCCTGAAGACGGTGTTCTCCAACAATATCCGCAACAATTTCGGCTTCCTCAACCGCGCCGCGCCGGAAGGCGAAGGCGCGCGCGACAAGCTGTTCGTGCAGGAGGGCCGCAAGGTGTTCCGCGAGGTGGTGCCGATGGTCAGCGAGATGATCCTGCAGCACGCCGCCGATATCGGCGTGGACCCGCAGGCGCTCAAGCGCCTGTGGCTGCACCAGGCCAATATCAACATGAACGAGATGATCGGCCGCAAGGTGCTGGGCCGCGATCCCGCCCCCGGCGAGAACGTCATCATCCTGGACACCTACGCCAACACCAGCTCGGCCGGCTCGATCATCGCCTTCCACCTGGCCAATGATGACTTTGCGGCGGGTGAGACGGGTCTGATCTGCAGCTTCGGTGCGGGCTATTCGGCCGGCACGGTGTTTGTGCGCAAGCGGTGAAGCTTTAGAATTGTCAT
>JANOSS010000176.1:0-10190 GCA_031415995.1 Caulobacter sp.
CCCGTCCAGAGATTGGCTTCGGCATAGCCGTCATCGGCGGCGCTCTCACGCAGCGCGGCCTGGGCCTGCACACCGACCGAGGCCGAGTCCAGCGACTTGGCGCGGATGGCCGCGCCGGCGCTGTCTTCCAGCTTGCTCAGAAGGCGATCGGCGGCCGTGCGCGCTTCGCTCTCGCTATCGCGCACCACGACGTGGGCGCGATAGCCGAACTTCAGGGTACGGCCGTACTTGGCGGCGCGGGCCGTCATGTCGGCGATCAATTCGGCGACGACCTCTTTCTTGTCAGGCCACATCAGGAAGACGTCGCAACCCTTGGCGGCAGCTTCGCGGGCGTCTTCCGACAGGCCGCCGAAATAGAGCAGCGGAGCCTTGCCCGAGACAGTCCCGACGCGGGGCGGATCCAGCTTCAGGTTCCAGAACTCGCCCTGATGATCCAGTGCCTCGCCGTTCAGCATGGTCTTGAGGATGCTCATCGCCTCGACGGTGCGGGCATAGCGCGGGGCCGAGGCCAGCTTCTCTCCTGGCATGTCAGAGGAGATGATGTTGACGGTCAGGCGGCCGCCCAGCATCCGGTCGATCGTCGCGATCTGACGCGCCAGTTGCGGCGGCCACATTTCGCCAATCCGCACAGCCATCAGCAGGCGCATGCGCCGCAACAGCGGCGCGACGCCGGCGGCGAAAGCCGTGGTGTCGATGCCCAGCTCATAGCCGGACGGCAGCAGGATGTTGTCAAACCCACCGGATTCTGCCTGCAGGACGATATCGCGACAGTGTTCCCAGCTGGACTTCAGCTTCAGATCCGGAACACCCAGGAACTCGTAGTCGTCGTCGCAAAGGGCGGAAAACCAGCTGATCTCGCAAGGAGGACGGTTCATGGCAAGGGCGCTCCCATGGAGGCGACGAGGACGCGGTACCAGTCAGTGCGCGTCCAACGCGGCCGATAAGCGTCGGGGATTTCGGCAATACGGGCCGGAGTTTGCGTTCCGACGATTGGAATGGGGTGGGCGGGATGCGCCATGATCCAGCTATAGGCCGCCGCCGACCGGGACACGCCGAACGTCTCGGCGATCTCGTCGAGAATGGCGCTCACGGCGCGAGCGCGGTCATCCGTCGGCGACGCCAGGCGTCCGCCACCCAAGGGCGACCAGGCCAGCACCGTCATGCTACGCGCAATGGCCTGGTCCAGAACACCGTCACTCAGGGGGGCGACCGCCAAAGGCGAGAACTCCGGCTGGCAGGAGACGACCGGTAGCGACAGATGCGCCGCCAGGGCCTCGACCTGCGAGGGTGTGTAGTTCGACACCCCCACCGCGCCAATCTTTCCGGCCTTGTGCGCAGCTTCCAGCGCGCGGGCGGTCTCAGCGGGATGGGTCAGGACGTCCGGACGGTGGATCTGCCACAGCGCGACGTGTTCAACGCCTAAACGCTGCAGCGACGCATCGATGGCCGAAGCGACATAGGCCTCACTGGAATTGTAGGGCGTCCCGATGACGATGCCGCCCTTGGTGGCGACAACCATGCGATCGGCCAGCTCGGGCGAAGCCGCCAGGACTTGACCCAGCAGAGCCTCCGAAGCGCCGAAGCCTTCGCCGTTGTCGGGACCGTAGATATCGGCGGTATCGAAGAGGGTCACGCCAGCGTCAAGCGCGGCCAGAATCAGCGATCGCGCCGCGCCGACATCCGTTCCGCGAAAGCGCCACATCCCCCAGGCGACGGAGGATACACGCGGCCCGCCTTCATACAGGGATCGGCTTTCAGGGGGGGCAATCAGGTATGTCATCGTTGTCATACTAGCGAAGAGCGACGTTATGGCAACGCTGCTTCGCAGCCAAAAATTTTTACCGCGATCACATAAGTTCGAAAGCAACTAACAAATTCGCGCTCCGACCATACCTGAATGGACAAACTTCCGCGAACAATGGACTCTATATTGCTGTATCATTGAAATTTTTGAGTGATCAAAGTTCTGTTGCGTTGGTAATATTTCTGGTATGTTGTATTTAGTGCTTTTTGGACGAAACTTCTTAGATCATAGATCCCCATATTTCAAATATGTGGGTGACATCGCTACATCAGGTTGCCCGGAGTCTCCGATATGATAACGGTGTCACACTGACATATGGCGACTTGCGCTGCGAAACTTGCGTAAATCAGGATGATTGCGGGGAAAATCGATGATCCGAGGTAGCGTTTATGCACCCGGACTTGCTGTTGCGACCCTGGCGACCCTGGCTGCGGCCTATGTCTCAGACCACTACGGCGCGCCGCTCACCCTGATGTGCCTGCTGTTTGGCCTGTCGATGAGCTTCCTCGCCGAAGACAAGCGACTCGAGCCTGGCCTGATCATCGCCTCGCGCACCCTGCTGCGCTGGGGCATCGTGCTGGTCGCCACGCGCATCACCTTTAGCCAGATCGTCCAGTTGGGTCCCGCCGCACTGCTCGCGGTCGTCGCCATCGTAGCCATCACCCTGAGCAGCGGCGTGTTCCTGGCTCGACGCTTCGGATTCTCGGGGGCGTTCGGTGCGCTGTGCGGCGGCGCCGTGGCGATCTGCGGCGCCTCGGCGGCCATGGCCTTCGCCAGCCTGCTGGGTGAGCGCCGCACGCCTCAGGCCCAACTGACCCTGGTGCTGGTCGGCATCTCGGCGATGAGCGCCCTGGCCATGACCGTCTATCCGATTGTGGCGCGCCACCTGCACTTCAGCGACGTCCAGGCGGGCTTCATGCTGGGCGCGTCGATCCACGACGTCGCCCAGTCCCTGGGAGCCGGCTATTCGTTCTCGCAGGCCGCCGGAGAGAACGCCACAATCGTCAAGCTGACCCGCGTGGCGCTGCTGGCCCCGGCGATGATGGCGGTAGCGGTGTTTTTCCCCAAGGATCCCGAGGCCCGGATCTCGACGTCCATCCTGCCTTGGTTCGTAGTCGGGTTTTTCGGCCTGGCGGCCATCAACTCGTTTGGCTTGATACCCGCCGTGGTGGCCGAGGGTTCCAACAAGGCTGCAACCGCCCTGCTCGCCTGCGCGGTAACCGCCACTGGCATTCGTTCGAACATGAAATCGTTGACCGAGCATGGCTTGCGCCCTCTGCTCATCATCGTCATCGCCACTTTGGTCGCCCTGGTGTTGAGCATCCTGGCGGCGAAGTTCCTGATCCCCGCCTAGGCTTGGTACATCACGAAGGGTTCTTGGGCGCGGCGGTCGATGCGCGCAGGACAAGCTCGTGCGGCAAGCGGCGGTGGACCGGGCTCTCGACGCCCTCGAACAGCAGGCTGGCGGCGGCATAGGCCAACTGCCGGGTCGGTTGCCGCACCGTGGTCAGAGGCGGCCAAAGCTGTCCGGCCAACGCGATATCGTCGAAGCCGGCGACCGAAAGGTCAGCCGGTAACGCCATGCCCCGCCTATGGGCGACCGTCAACACGCCGGCGGCCATGTCGTCATTGCTGGCGAAGATCGCGGTTGGCGGATTGGGCAAGTCGAGCAGGGTTTCGGCCGCCGCCACGCCCGAGGCAAAGTCGAATAGGCCGGGCCGGACATATTTTGGCTCGAACGCCAAGCCTGCGCGGTCCAGCGCCCGGCGATAGCCGAACAGCCGCAGGTCGCTGGCTGTGTGATTGGTGTGACCGACGATAAAGCCTATCCGCTTGTGTCCCAGCGCGATCAGGTGGCTGGTCATGTCGTCGGCAGCCTGGACGTCATCCATCGACACCGACGAGCTACGGCCATGATCGGTGCCGGGCGAGATGCGGACATAGCGCATGCCGCGCCGGTCCAGCTCCTCAAGCGCGGCGATCGAGTCGGTGACAGGCGAAGACAGGATCACGCCATCCACCTGGGTCTGGTCGATCAGGCCACCGACTTCCAACGCCAGGTTGGGCGAGGCCGCGTCACTAGGCTGAGCCAGGAGCCGGACCCCCTCCTCAACGCACCGCTCCCAGATCCCAGTCTGGATCTGATGGATGTAATGCGGGCCCTGATTGTCGTAGAAAAGCGCGATCTGATGGCTGCGTTTGCCCGCCAACATGCGCGCCGCCGCGCTGGGCTGAAAGTTGAGTCGCGCCATCGCGCCCTCGACCCGCTGCCGCAGTTCCGCTGAAACGTATTTTTCCCGATTGAGCACACGCGACACGGTCTTGGTCGAGACGCCGGCGGCCGCTGACACATCCTTGATCGTAGCGCGCATCCGGTAGGATCATCCTCGACTCTGGATCGGAACCCTAGGCCATATTGGTGAAATCTGCACATCGTCTCGATAGCGTGGCGACGCAATTGACCACGCCAGAACCAAGCTGCGCCCCGGCATCAAGCCGATGGCACGTCCCGCTCGGCGCAGCCGCCGCCATTGGGAGGGTGCCAAAGGTCCAACCTGACGGACCCGCAACGCGGCGACCTGTATTCCTTCGATTGAAAGCTGTAGGAGAGGCCAAATCGGTAGCATCCAGGTCTCGGCTTTGGCGTCTGCGCCTTCGGGTCAGGCCAATCGCACATCGAAGATGCGATACAGAGGGACACATCATGATCCACCGCCGCCAACACCTCGCCGCCAGCGCTTTGGCGCTGTTGTTCGTCGCAGATCAGGCTCTTGCCCAAGCCCCTCAGGCCGTACCGACGGTTAGCGTCGCTGCGGCGGGTGCGACCGTTCCCACCGAGCAAGGCGGGGCCAACGCCGCCGCCCTGCTCTATAACATCGCGGATCCCGGCAAGAGCATCATCGCCGCGACCGGAGAACTGGGCGGACTTGAATTCCATAGTCTGGACGGTGCCCGCAAGGCCGCCCTGTCCGGCGGCGAAACCTATGGCGTCGATTCGCGCGAGATCGGCGGCCGGACGGTGCTGGCGGTGCTGGATCGCCAGGCCGGCCGCATCCGCCTTTCCAGCTATGACTTCGCCTCCGGTCAGGCCCAGGCGATCGACGCGCGCCCGCTGATGCTGGGCTATGCCGGCGAAGGTCTGTGCTTGCACAAGAGCCCCCGCGACAGCTCCCTGTACGCTTTCGCCCTCGGCGGTGACGGTCAACTGGACCAATGGCTGCTGTATCCTACCGCCGACGGCAAGCTGGACGGCCGCCTGGTCCGCCGCCTCTACCTGTCGTCTGAAGCCAAGTACTGCGTCGTCGACGACCCTTCGGGCGCCCTCTATGTCGCCCAGCAGGCGGTCGGCATCTGGCGCTATGACGCCGACCCCGAGGCCGAGACTGTGGCCACAGTGATCGACATCA
The DNA here is from genome assembly GCA_031415995.1 of Caulobacter sp. Taxonomy (GTDB): domain Bacteria; phylum Pseudomonadota; class Alphaproteobacteria; order Caulobacterales; family Caulobacteraceae; genus Caulobacter. Next base: position 5,212 of record JANOSS010000176.1, read on the forward strand.
ACCGTCTGGGCCGCATCAAGGGCGAGGTCGGCGGCCTGGCTATCCTGAACGGCGGAGACCAAAGCAATTACCTCGTCGCCGTCAACGCCGACGCCGGCGACTACAACGTTTACGACCGCAATGCCGATGACCGGTTCCTGGGCGCCTTCCGCGTCCAGGCCAACGGCGCGGACGCCATCGAGGGCCCCGCGGGCCTATTCGGCCTGCGCTCCCCCGTCGGCCCGGGCCTGCCGGCGGGTGCCCTGCTGGTCACCGACGACCGCAAGGTCGGGGCCAACACCCAGGTGCTGTCGTGGCAGGACGTCGCCGCCGCCCTGAAGGTCTCGTTAGGCCAGGCCGCGCCGCAGGCCACGCCCGGCAAGCTGGCTTTGGTCCAGGCGACCATGGAGACCCCGCCCGTCGAGCACGGCGGCGACGCGGCCGACGACCCGGCAATCTTCGTCCACCCGACCGATCCGACCAAAAACGCCATCATCGCCACCGACAAGAAGGGCGGCCTGCTGGTTTATGACCTGTCGGGCAAGCTGCTGCAGTCCCTACCCGACGGCAAGATGAACAATGTCGATCTGCGCGGCGGCTTCAAGCTGGGCGGCAAAACTGTCACTTTGGTCACGGCCAGCGACCGGACCCGCAAGGCCATCGCGATCTATATCATCGATCCCGACACCCGGCTGCTAACCAGCGTCGCCGACGGCCTGCAGGCGACAGGACTCTCCGATCCCTACGGCCTGTGCATGTATCGCAACAGGAAGGGCGCGACCTTCGTGTTCATCAGCGATCCCAACGGCGGCGTGCGGCAGTGGAAACTGCTCGCCACCCCAGGCGGCAAGGTCAAAGCCCAGCAGGTCCGCGACCTGAAGTTCGACACCCAGACTGAAGGCTGCGTCGCCGACGACGAGACCGGCGCGCTCTACATCGCCGAGGAAGACACCGCCTTGTGGAAGTTGGGCGCCGAGCCCTCGGCCGGGACGGCCCGCCAAGCCGTGGTCCGGGTGGTCGACAATTCCGCCCTGAAGGACGACCTGGAGGGCGTGGGCCTCTATGCGCAATCGGGTGGCAAGGGCTATCTGGTGGTCTCCAGCCAGGGCAACAACAGCTACGCCCTGTTCCGGCGCGAGGGCGATAACGCCTATGTCGGCTCGTTCGCCGTAATCGCCGACGGCGCGACCGGGATCGACGGCGTCTCCGAAACCGATGGCCTGGAGGTCACCAGCCTCTCGCTGGGCGCAGGCCTGGAAAGCGGAGCCTTCATCGCCCAGGACGGCCGCAACGTTTCGCCGCCCGAGAACCAGAACTTCAAGCTGGTTCCCTGGGCAAAGATCGCGGGAAAAATGGGGCTCCGCTGAGCGCAAAGCGCGAACTGAAGTTTCGCCCTGAAATCCCGTTGGTCTGGCAAGACCGACGCCCACACCCTGCTGGCCACGGCTACAGATAGACGAGCCGTGTCTGGCCCTGGATCTGAGCCTCAAGTCACGAACGGAAAAGGCGACAGGGCCTTGCTGGACTCTTCAACCAGCAGGGTCCTGTTGATCGGAGCTGCCGCCCGCTGTGGACAGGCGGGACGCTCGCAGATCCGGCATGACGGGCCGATCTCGACCGTCATCGGCGAGACCATGTCTAGACCCCGGGCATAGACTAGCTTGCTGGCGTATTTGAGCTCGCACCCCAGCCCCACGACCAGCTCGTCTTCCAATCCGGCCTGCAGGCCCGAGACGCGGCGCACCGTCCGCGACAGCGTGAAGTAGCGCTGCCCGTCCGGGGTCTCGATCACCTGGGTGATGATCCGTCCCGGCGTCTTGAAGCTGTCGTGGACGTTCCAGCGCGGACAGGCTCCGCCAAAGCGCGAGAACGGAAATGGACCCGCGGCGAAGCGCTTGGAGATGTTCCCCGCCGCATCCAGGCGCATCATGAAGAACGGAGTTCCACGCGACCCGGGTCGGCTGAGTGTGGTCAGGCGCTGGGCGGCCTGCTCATAGCTGATCCCAAAACGCGAGCGCACCCGCTCAATGTCGTAGCCGCTGGCCTCCATGGCCGCCAGAAACGGCTCGTAGGGCGTCATGATCGCCGCCGCCAGGTAGTTGCCGAGAAACACCTTGAGCAACTGACGTGTGGCGCGGTCCGGTGCCTGGAAACGATCGGCCAGGGTCGACAGCGTCTCGTCAGCCTCCATCAGACCCAACTGAAAGCACATGGCGAAGATCCGGCTGGCGGGCGCCAGGGTCTCGGAGAGCATCAGGCGCTTGCGGTGATGGTCATAGCGACGCAGCGAACTGGCCATAGCCTCTACCGGCATGACCCGCGCCTGGATCTCGAAGCGCTCCAACAACCGCGCCCGCACCGCCGGCCCGAGGTCCTGATGATCAGCCTTCATAGCCGCAACGATGGCCTCGGCCGCCGTCTCCAGTTCGGCGAAATGGTTACGCTGTGATCCGACCAGATCGCGTACCCAATCGGTCGAAGTCTGCGATGAGGACGTCACCGAGCCATCCGGCCGCTCAAAGACGCCCAGATCGATCAGACGGCCACGATCCAGATAGGCGCGATAGAGACGCGACATGGCCTCGGCCATGCCCGGCGACAACTCGGCGACCTCGGCCGCCTCATGTCGGCTGACCCCCAGATCAGCGAACATCCGGTCAGCGAGGATCTCGTCCAGCCCTGCCCCGCCCCCGGGATCGTCTGCCGACAGGCTTCGCAGGTCGAGATCATAGGCGTCGGCCAGACGCAGCAGAATCTGGGCCGTGACCGGCCGCTGATTGCGCTCCAGCAAGTTCAGATAGCTGGCCGAAACGCCCAGGTTCTCGGCCATGCGACTCTGGGTGACGCCCATGTCGCGGCGAAGCCGCTTTAGCCTGCCACCGAGAAACAGCTTTTTGTCATGTGTCGCCATTTAGTCAATATGTCACAGATTTACAGAAAACACAAAGTCGGACTGTGACAAATTGCCTTCAATAGGTTCGACGTTCGAGCGGTCGCGCCGCTAGCTCTCCCAGCAAACTTTTTCTCCGACCGCCCAGCGGTTGGCCGCCGATGGGGATCAAACCAATGACGCTGCGCAAAACCTACACTCAACACCGCGAAGCCGTCCTGGCCCGCTATCCGCAGGGCGTGACGCCCGGCGGCGTCAGCATCGACGACATCGTTCAGTTGAAGCTGCAGAACACCTTCTCGACCCACCTGGACATCGCCCGCGAAATGGCAACCGTCATGCGGGCCGATATGGCGGCATATGACGCCGATAGCAGCAAGTTCACCCAGTCGCTGGGGTGCTGGTCGGGGTTCCACGCCCAGCAGATGATCAAGTCGGTCAAGCGTCTGCGTGGCACCACCAAGGGCGCCTATGTCTATCTCTCCGGCTGGATGGTTGCGGGCCTGCGCAACCGCTTCGGTCACCTGCCCGACCAGTCGATGCACGAGAAGACCGCCGTCGTCGACCTGATCGAGGAGATCTATGTCTCGCTGCGCCAGGCTGACGAGGTCGCGATCAACGACCTGTTCAAGACGCTGAAGACCGCTCGCGGCGCCGGCGACAAGGCGGCCGAAAAGGCCGCGATCGCAGCCATCGACGGCTTTGAGACCCACGTCGTTCCGATCATCGCGGACATCGACGCGGGCTTCGGCAACGAGAACGCCACCTATCTGCTGGCCAAGGAGATGATCAAGGCTGGCGCCTGCTGCCTGCAGATCGAAAATCAGGTTTCGGACGCCAAGCAATGCGGCCACCAGGACGGCAAGGTTACCGTGCCGCGCGAGGATTTCATCGAAAAGCTGCGCGCGTGCCGCCTGGCCTTCGAGGAACTGGGCGTCGACGAGGGCGTCATCGTCGCCCGTACCGATAGCCTGGGCGCAGGCCTCACCCAGAAAGTGCCCGTCAGCCAAGAGCCGGGCGATCTGGCCAGCGACTACATCAAGTGGCTGAAGACTGAAGCCATCACGCCGGACAATCCGATCCTGCCGGGCGAGCTGGCGCTCTATCGCGGCGGCCAGTTTGAAAAGCCGGTGCGCATGCCCAACGGCCTTTTCGCCTTCCAGGACGGCACCGGCCGCGCTCGGGTGATCGAGGACTGCATCGCCTCGCTGACCCAGGGCGGCGCTGATCTGCTGTGGATTGAAACCGACACCCCCAATGTCGACGAGATCGCGTCAATGGTCTCGGAAATCCGCAAGGTCGTGCCCAATGCCAAGCTGACCTATAACAACTCGCCATCGTTCAACTGGACCCTGAACCTGCGCCGGCAGGTGCGCGAGCAGTGGATCGCCGAGGGCAAGGTCCACGCCGACTCCTATCCTGACGGCATCGCCCTGATGTCGGCCGACTATGACGACGCCGACCTGGGCCGCGAGACCGACGCCCGACTGGCCGCCTTCCAAGCCGACATCTCTGCCCGCGCCGGCGTGTTCCACAACCTGATCACGCTGCCGACCTTCCACCTGACCGCCAAGAGCATGGACGAGCTGTCGCGCGGCTACTTCGGCGATGACAAGATGAAGGCCTATGTCAATTCGGTGCAGCGCGAGGAAATCCGCCGCGGCGTCTCGGCCGTCAAGCACCAGCACGAGGTCGGCTCGGACCTGGGCGACACCTTCAAGGAAATGGTCGCCGGCGAGCGCGCCCTGAAGGCCGGCGGCCACGCCAACACCATGAACCAGTTTGTCGGAATAGTCGGCGATCGCTTTTCCCTTCCCCCTGCCACTCGATCAAGGAGCTCTTCCCATGACCGCCACGCAATTTGCTCCGGCCGCCATGCCGAACACGTCCGTCGAACAGCGCGCGGTCGATCGAGTGGCCGAGGCCTCCCACCGGCTGAACGAAGCGGTTCGCCGCGCCATTGAGGCCGGCTATTCGGTGGAGCTGGTGCGCACCTCGCGCCACCACGACGGCGCGGGCAACTGGGGCGACCAGATCGTCCCGACCGTCCGCCCCAATGGCGCCGCCAAGAGCGCCTGATCTACAATCGCCTAGTCGACACCTTCTCTCT
>JANOSS010000177.1:0-29714 GCA_031415995.1 Caulobacter sp.
GCGTCGCCGTAGAATTCGACGAACTTGCCGACCACGCCCTTCTTGCGCAGCATCTGGGTGACGGTCAGCACCAGGTCGGTGGCCGTCGCGCCTTCCGGCATGGCGCCGGTCAGCTTGAAGCCGACGACTTCGGGAATCAGCATCGGGATCGGCTGGCCCAGCATGGCCGCTTCCGCCTCGATACCGCCCACGCCCCAGCCCAGGACCGACAGGCCATTGACCATGGTGGTGTGGCTGTCAGTGCCGACCACGGTGTCGGGATAGGCGAAGGTCTCGCCGTCGGTGTCGCTGCTCCAGACGGTCTGGGCCAGATATTCCAGGTTCACCTGGTGGCAGATGCCGGTGCCGGGGGGAACGACGCGGAAATTGTTGAAGGCCGACGAGCCCCAGCGCAGGAAGCGGTAGCGCTCGATATTGCGCTCATATTCGCGGGCGACGTTGGCGTCATAGGCCTTGGCGTCGCCGAAATTGTCGACCATCACCGAGTGGTCGATGACCAGATCGACGGGGTTGAGCGGGTTGATCTTGGCCGGATCGGCGCCCAGGGCGACCATGGCGTCGCGCATGGCGGCCAGGTCGACCACGGCGGGAACGCCGGTGAAGTCCTGCATCAGCACGCGGGCTGGGCGGAAGCTGATTTCGTGCTCGACGGCGCCCTTGTTCTGCAGCCACGCGGCCACGGCCTTCAGGTCGGGTTCGTCGACGGACACGCCGTCTTCGTTGCGCAGCAGGTTCTCGAGAAGCACCTTCATCGAGACCGGCAAGGACGAAACACCGGTCAGACCGGCTTCCTCAGCGGCGCGAAGGCTGTAATAGACGTAGGTCTTGCCACCGACGATCAGTTCGCGGCGGGCTTTAAGGCTGTCAACAGACGCCATTCGGGAGATCCCTTCTCTGTCCACGGCCGCCCGAAAACCACTCCCGGGATCGCGCGATCGAGGGGGACCCACAGCGTCCATCCCCGCGCCGCGTCCCCTGACAAGCTGGAGGGGGACGGCCGAGGGCTTCTTAGCGCTGCTAATGTTCAACGTCCATGCGCGGGACAAGGTCTTGGCATGTTGAGAACTGTTCTCATTAGAGATTTGGCCGTGTCTCGCGGCGAACGGCGGCTGTTTTCGGGCTTCAATCTGCAGATTGAAGCGGGCGAAGCTGTGGAACTGACCGGTCGCAACGGGTCCGGCAAGACCAGTCTGCTGCGCGCCGTGGCCGGCCTGCTGCGGCCCGAAGCCGGCCAGATCGTCTTCGAGGATCACGAGCCGGAGACCGCCCGCGCCGAGCATCTGCACATGGTCGGTCACCAGGACGGCCTGAAATCCACGCGCACGGCCTGGGAAGAGCTGCGGTTCCAGACCCTGTGGTGCGGCGGCTCGCCGGCCACGGCCCGCCAGGCTGCCGAGCGGTTTGATCTGGTGCGGCTGCTGGATCTGGAGGTTCGCCGCCTGTCGGCCGGCCAGCGCCGCCGCCTGGCCCTGGCCCGGCTGGTCGCCAGCCCGCGCACCCTGTGGCTGCTGGACGAGCCGATGGCACCGCTGGACTCCACCCATCGCCTGACCTTCGGGGCCCTGATGGCCGAGCATCTGGTCGGCGGCGGCATGATCCTGGCCGCCGTGCACGATCCCCTGCCGGTGGCCGCGCGTGTGGCCCAGATTGGGGCAGAGGTGGGCGCATGACCGCCTTCCTGATCCTGCTGCGCCGCGAACTGGCCCTGGCCTGGGGCAAGGGCGGCGGGCCGCTGCTGGCCCTGGCCTTCTATGCCGGGGTCGTCACCCTGCTGCCGATGGCCGCCGGCCGCGCCCCTGAAAAGCTGGCCGCCGTGGCCCCGGGCATCGCCTGGCTGGCCCTGGCCCTTTCGGCCCTGCTGTCGCTGGAGCGCCTGTTCGAACGCGATTTCGAGGACGGGGCCCTAGACCTGCTGGCCCTGGGTCCGGCCTCGCTGGAGGCCGTGGCTGTGGCCAAGTGCCTGGCCCAGTGGCTGGCCTCGGGCGCGCCCCTGGCCCTGGCCGCGCCCGTCGCGGCCCTGGCCCTGGGGGCCGATCCGAAGATCATTCCGCTGCTGGTGCTGTGTGGCCTGTTCGGCGGCCTGGCCTTCGCGTTTCTGGGGGGTCTTGGCGCCAGCCTGGCCCTCGGCAGCCGGCGGGGCGGACTGCTGGTGGCGGTGATCGTCCTGCCGCTCTATGTGCCGCCGGTGATCTTCGGGGCCGGGGCCCTGGACGCCGTGGCCGGCGGACTGCCGTGGACGGGCGGCCTGTTTCTGATGCTGGCCTATTGCACGGCGGCGGTGGCCTTAAGCCCCCTGGCCATGGCAGCCGCGTGCAGGAATGCGCTGGACTGAGTTTCCTGAACCTTGTCGCCCCCAATCTATTGCGGAGGCTATCTGGGATCCGGTGGCCGGTGATTTCTCCGAGGCCTGTGCGCTTTCCAACCCACCAGCTTGAGCTTTTCGAAGCCCGCCCATAGCGTCGTTCTGGCAGTATCGGTCACGTCCAACGAGAGCCAGAATTCGGAAGCGTTTATGACCCAACACGTCATTCACATGACGCTCCGCGTCGCACCCGATCGGATCGCGGATTTTCAAGCCATGATGAAAATCGAAGCGCCGCTGACTCGTCGCTTCGAGGGCTGCGAGCTGTTCGAGATTTACACTACCGACATAGACGGTGAAGTGCTGTTCCTCGAACATTGGCGATCCGAAGAGGACTCCAAGCGATACAGCCAGTGGAGATCAGAGCGGGGCGACATGGCCCGACTAGGATCTTTCTTCACCGCACCGCCGACCACTGTCGTCATGAAACGCGTCGCTCCCGAACTCTAGCACTCCGTGCGCGGCGGAACGCTGGGATGACAAGGGTGTCGATGAAGGCTCCCCCCTCCACGACAATCCTGTAACATTGTTCATCCAACCTGACATTTTCGCGCCACAAGCCGATGGCCAAGCTCTCGCCAGATCTGGTTCCGAGGGAGAAACCATCATGCACAAGTCCAAGCGTCGCCTGGCCCTGGCCGCCAGCGCCGTTCTCGCGATCACGGCTGCTGCAGGGGCCGCCATGGCCCAGATGCCGCCCCCGCCTCCGCCACCTCCCGCGCTGCCGCCGCTGCGGCCCTTGCCGCCCTTGCCGCCGATGGACGCCATGATGATGGGCGGCCACGACATGGCGATGAGGCATCACGGCAAGCCCGCCGATCCGGAAGCCCACGCCAAACATCTGCGCGACGTGCTGCAACTGCGCCCCGACCAGGACGGCGCCCTGAAGGCCTATCTCGAGGCCACCGCGCCCAAGGCGATGCACGAGATGAGCAACGACGATGGCTCCGACCAGCCACTGACCACGCCGCGGCGCCTCGATCGCGAGGCCGCCCACATGACGAAGATGGTCGAAGCCTTCCAGAAGCGCGCCGCCGCGACCAAGGCCTTCTATGCGGCCCTGTCTCCCAGCCAGCAAAAGGCGTTCGACGCCATCGGCCCGCATGGCGGCGGCCCCAAGATGGGTCATGGCGAGAGTCACAAGGAAGAGCGCAAGATCATCATGAAGCCCAAGGCCGGCTGATAAGGGTCGATACGCATTGCGGGCGTCCGTGCGGAGCTCTAATCAGCAATCCATGGACGCCCGACACCCGTTTGATTTCCTGACCAACCCCGAGCGGTTCATGGCCTTCTCGCGGTGGGCCGCGCCGCTGTTCGGGGCCATCGCCGCCGTGTTGGCGGTCGCCGGTCTGTACCTGACCTTCTCGGTCCCCGAGGACTACCAGCAGGGCGACACGGTGCGGATGATGTTCATCCATGTGCCCGCCGCCATCATGAGCATGATGGTCTATCTGTTCCTGGGCGTTTCCAGCCTGCTGGCCCTGATCTTCCGCCACGCCCTGGCCGACGCCGCCGCCCGGGCCTGCGCGCCGCTGGGCGCGGTGTTCACGGCCCTGGCCCTGGTCACCGGCTCGCTGTGGGGCAAGCCGATGTGGGGAACCTGGTGGCAGTGGGACGCCCGGATGACCTCGGTGCTGGTGCTGTTCCTGTTCTATCTGGGCTATCTGGCCCTGCGCGGCGCGCTGGAAGACGAACAGAAGGCCGCCCGCGCCGCCGCCATCCTGGCCCTGGTCGGGCTGATCAACCTGCCGGTGGTCAAGTTCTCGGTCGACTGGTGGAACACCCTGCATCAGGGCAGCTCGACCCTGTTCGCCGCGCCGGAAGACCGGCTGCCGGCCGTCTATCTGTGGCCCTGGGCCCTGATGACCCTGGCCTATCTGTCGGCCTTCGGGTCGCTGTGGCTGGTGCGGATCCGCGCCCTGGTCTGGCGGCGCAAGGCCCGGGCCCTGGCCCTGCGCCTGGCCGAAAACTAGAGGCGGAGGGCTGAAATGGATTTCGACGCCGGAAAATACGCGATCTATCTGTGGCCGGCCTTCGGGATCACGGCGGTCGCCTTTGGCTGGATGATCCTCGACAGCCTGGCCCAGGCCCGCCGCTGGAAAGCCGAGCTGGAGCGGCTGCAAGCCGAGATGGACGCCCCCAAGGATGTCGGGCCGTGAAGCGCTGGCTGGCCTTCACGCCGCTGGTCGTGCTGGCCCTGCTGGCCCTGCTGTTCACCGGCTATGCCCTAAAGCGCGACCCCAAGATCTCGCCCCACGCCATGGTCGGCAAGCCGATGCCGGCCCTGATCCTGCCCGAACTGTCCAGCGGACAGCCAACCGCCCTCAATGATGTCACCCAGGGCGGCCCGGTGCTGGTCAATTTCTTCGCCTCGTGGTGCGGCCCCTGCGAGATCGAGCACCCGCAACTGATGGCGCTGAATGCCCAGGGCGTGAAGGTGATCGGCGTCGCCTACAAGGACGCCCCGCCCAACACCCAGGCCTTCCTGACCCGCCTGGGCGACCCCTTCGCCGCCCGGCTGGTGGATCGCGACGGCGCGGCGGGCCTTGAGTTCGGCGTCACCGGCGTGCCGGAGACCTATCTGGTCGGCTCGGACGGCGTAATCCTGGCCAAGCACACCGGGCCCCTGACGCCGGATGCGGCCGAGGATCTGCTGGCCAAGGCGCGGTAGGCGGAACCGGCCTACGTCCTTCGAGGCCTCCTGCGGAGGCGCCTCAGGATGAGGGTTTCATTTGCAATAGGTCCTCATCCTGAGGTGCGAGGCGAAGACGAGCCTCGAAGGACGCACAGCGCCCTGCGCTGAGACGTCGCGGCGCTTTCGCGTTAACCCGACGTTGACCATGCTCGCCGACTTTCAGTTAACCATGTTAGACTTCGAGTCATGAGCACCGTCCGTCCCGCCGGCTGGCCGTCAGCCCCCGCGCAACCCGCCTCGACGTCACCGTCGGGCGGCGCAGCGACGCGTTCGGCTTTCTTTCAGGCGGCGCTCGGCGACGCCGCGCCCACGCGACCGACTCAGGCCGCAGCGGCCGTGCAGATGCAGGCTCAAGCCCAGGCCCAGCCGCAACGTCAGGCGCCGGCCCGGCCGTTCGTGCAGCCGGAAACCCAGCCGCAGAAGGTCCTGCGCCCGGGCTCGCTGCTGAATATCGTGGTTTAGAGCGTTATTCGGCGAAGTGGATGCCGGTTCGCCGCCGAAATAACGCGTCAAAACAAGAATCTAGAGCAAACGACATGATTCGATCATGGCGGCCTTTGCTCTAAGAGACCCTCAGGCCGCCTTCTTGGCGGCCTTGTCCTTCTTGGGCTTCTTGTCTTTCTTCGGCTTGTCGGCCTTGAGTTTCTTGATCTTTGGCTGGGCCTCGGCCGACGGATGCAGGTCGGCGCCGGCCATGTCGGCCAGCAGGTCCAGGAAGCCGTCGCGCTTGCCGGGCTTCAGCAGGGCCATGATCCGCGCGTCGGCCATGGTGACCATCGGCGCGACCTCCTCCAGCATGATCCGCCCCGAAGGTGACAGGCGCACGCTGTTGGCGCGGGCGTCCTGATCGGAGCGCTGACGCTCCAGATGGCCCTTGGTGATCATCCGGGCGACCATGTCGGCCAGGGTCGAGCGGTCGATGCCGGTGGCCTTGACCAGGGCCGTCTGGGTTACCCCCTCGTTCTGGGCTACGGCCGACAGCACCGCGAACTGGCGCTGAGTGACGCCGGCCGCGCCACATTCCTCGGCGTAGATGTCGAGCGCCATCTGCAGCACCCTGTGCAACAGATGGCTGGGCGATCGCTCCAGCAAACCGCCGCTCTTCTCGACCTTCGTCTTGGACATGGGCTCGCCTTCGTCTTTTCAGCCGACGGACAGAGACTATCATCGTTACACGTCGATTTGACGACAATACTCCGTAGGCGGCGCAAGCCGCCACGGCTCAAGCCCCGGCGCGATAAAAACCGTCGGGTAAGAGCCTAGAAAGCGGCGCCTAGAAGCCGGCGTCCGGCGGCTCGGGCGCGGCCGGTTCGTCGCCCTTGGCCATGTGCTTCATCATGAACGGCACCTGGGTCAGGGAGAAGATGATCGCCAGCGGCAGCAGGGCGACCCGAAACTTCACCCAGTTCTCCGTATCCTGGGTGAGACGGACGACTTCGTTCAATATGGCGGCCGAAGCGAAATAGGCGCCGTAACGCAGGGTCAGGGTGCGCCAGGCCGCGTCGGGCAATTGCATGGCCTCGCCCATCAGCGCCTTCAGCGGCGCGCGGTTCATCAGGGCGCCGCCGATCATGAAGCCCGCGAGGGCCCCGTTGACGACCGTGACCTTGATCTTCACGAACACGTCGCTGTGGAAGATCAGCCCCAGGGCGCCGAAGATCAGGGCCATGACGCCGGAGAACAGCGGCAGCAGGGCCACGCGGCGCTCAACGGCATAGCCGACGATCAGGGCCACGCCCGAGGCGGCGACCAGCACCCAGGTGGCTGTCTGGAAGTCCTTGGTGGTGAAATAGGCGATGGCGAAGGCGATCGGTGCGCCATAGTCGACGGCGGTGCGCACCCAGGCGGCGCGCTTCTTCTTGGTTTGCTGTTCGTCCATGACCTAGTCCTCCAGCCCCACCAGCGAGCGCGAGAAGGCGCGGGCGTCGAAGGGTTGCAGATCCTCGACCCCCTCGCCTACACCGATCAGCTTGATCGGGCTGTCGCTGGCCTTGGCCACCGGCACCAGCACCCCGCCGCGCGCGGTGCCGTCCAGCTTGGTCATCACAATCCCGGAGACGCCGACCTGGTTGCCGAAGATCTTTTCCTGGGCCAGGGCGTTGCGGCCGACCGTTGCGTCCAGCACCAGCAGGGTTTCGTGCGGATAGTCGGGATCGACCTTCTTGACGACCCGGATCACCTTGAGCAGTTCGTCCATCAGGCCCTGCTTGTTCTGCAGCCGGCCAGCGGTGTCGATCAGCACCACGTCATAATGCTCTGCCTTGGCCCGCTCGACGGCCTCATAGGCCAGGGCGGCGGCGTCAGAACCGGTGGGCTTGCTCATGAAGTCGGCCCCGGCCCGGTCGGCCCAGACCTTCAGCTGCTCGACGGCGGCGGCGCGGACGGTGTCGCCGGCGGCGATCAGGACGCGTGCGCCCTTCTCGGTCAGGTCGGCGGCGATCTTGCCCAGGGTGGTGGTCTTGCCTGAGCCGTTGACGCCGATGAACAGCACCACATAGGGACGCGGCCCGCCCAGCGGATCGAAACGGCCCTCGCGGTCGGCCAGTTCGGCGGCGACCAGCTCGGCCAGGGCTTCCTTGACTTCGATTTCGGTCGACGACTTGCCAAACCGCGCCTTGCCGAAGGCGTCGGTGATGCGGGCGGCGATCTGGGGTCCCAGATCGGCCTCGATCAGCATCTCTTCCAGCGCGTCCAGCTGTTCCTGGTCTAGGGGCTTCTTGGTGAAGACCCCGGTGACTTGCTCGGTCATCGCCTGGGAAGACCGGGTCAGGCCAGACGTGAGGCGCTGGAACCAGCCTTGTTTCTGCTCGGGCTTGTCGTTCATCAGCGCTCCTTTAGGGGAACGGGCGAAAGTGTAAATCAGATATTACCGGGCCAAGGTTTCCGCTGCAGAGCCGGCCGTGGCATGAACGGCCATGGACCCGCTTCTCGACCCGACCATAGACCCTCTGGCGACGACCCTCTTCTGGCTGGACTACGCCGCTGCCGCCGTGTTCGGGGCCACCGGAGCGCTGGCGGCGGCGCGGCGCAAGCACGACATCATCACGTTCGGCTTCTTCGCGGCGATCACCGGCGTAGGGGGCGGCACCCTGCGCGATCTGCTGATCGGGGCCCCGGTATTCTGGGTGCAGCGGCCCGGCTATATCCTGGCCTGCCTGGCGGCTGCGACCGTGGTCTGGCTGCTAGGCAAGCGCGGCTGGCGATTTCGCGCCCTGCTGTGGCTGGACGCCCTGGGCATGGCCGCCTTTTCCGTGGTCGGCGCCGCCAAGGCCCTGAGCCTGGGCGTTCATCCGTTCACGGCCGTGGTCATGGGCGTGCTGACCACCGCCTTTGGCGGCGTGATCCGCGATGTGCTGGCCGAAGAGCCCAACCTGCTGCTGCGCCGGGAAATCTACATCACCGCCGCCCTGCTGGGCGCGTCGGTATTCACAGTGCTGGACCTGCTTGGCCTGGGCTTCTGGCCAGCGGGCCTGGCGGGCTTCGTCGCAGCATTCGGCCTGCGGGCGGCGGCGATCACGCTGGGCTGGAGCCTGCCGGGGTTTGTGGGCGGTGAGGACAAGGCCGCAGACCGAGCGGCTTTTGCGAAAGGCGGCCGCGCAGCAAAAACACGACGGGTCGTGCGAAAATAATCCGCTGCCCTCTTGCGCGCCCTGCCGACGCCTACAATCTATGTGGTGCGGGCCGGGCCCCTCTGACGAACCTCGCAGCCGAATGGCGCGATCGTGATGTCGGACCGCATCGGGTGCGCTCGATGCCGGGTCCAACGGGTTGTTCCCCCCCAAGAGCCCAGCAAGCCCGGTATCGGGCGCGCCCTCCCAACAGAGGAGAGCACAGATGTCTTTTAACCCCATCCACGCCGCTCGTGCGCGTTTCACCGACGCCTGGACGCCGGCCCAGCTGGACCAACTGGACGCTTTGGTGGCTGCCTGCGCCCTGGTGGCCCAGGCCGACGGCTGGGTCACGCCGGACGAGCGCGGCCGCATGCTGGAGCGCATGCGCGGCCTGGCGGCCCTGACGGTCTTCGGGATCGACGACGCCCTGGAAGTCTTTGAGGCTCTGGACCAGCGCTTCGAACAGGATGCGGAGGCCGCCCGGCTTGAGGCTGAACTGGCGATCCGCCGCCTGCGCGGCCGCGATGACGTCGCCCGGGTGGTCGTCAACTGCGCCTGCGCCGTCGCAACCGCCGATGGGGGCCTCGACGCTGAGGAGCGCGACGTCCTGCTGCGAATCTGCGCCCTGCTGTCGCTTGATCCGATCCAGTTCGACCTGATCACCACGGCGGGCCGGCGATGAGAGTCGGCGGCTATGCTCCCCCAACACCCTGGGTCTCGCTGCAACTGGCCCAGCAGGTCCTGGTGCAGGCGGCGTCCCACGCCAGCCAGCCGACCGCCAAGCCGGTGACGCCGCCGGACCGCATTGAGCACGCGCCGGCGCCGCGCCCCCTGAACCGGGGCCTGCTGGACATTCGAGTCTAGGGCTGCCCGTCTAAGCTTATGATTTACAGCACATTTCTTACGATCCGGGCGAAGCCGTCGGATCGAAGAGGGCGCTAGTGACACCGCGTTTCCGTTAAACCCGCCCGCCGTGATCAGCCTGAGCGCTTGAGATCCGGCGGGCCTGAAGACCTGAGCGAGATCATGGATTTTCTGACACTGCCGGTAATCGGCAAACCGCTCTGGATGTGGGCAGGCTTCATGCTGGCCGTCGTGGCCCTGCTGGCCTTCGACCTTGGCGTCCTGCATCGCAAGACCCGCGAGATCGGCGTGCGCGAAAGCCTGCTGATGTCGGCGGTCTATATCAGCCTGGGCCTGGGCTTTGGCGGCCTGGTCTGGATGCAGCTGGGCGCGACCTCCGGCATTGAATATCTGACCGGCTTCGTGATCGAAAAGAGCCTGGCGATCGACAATGTCTTCGTCATCGCCCTGATCTTCGGCTTCTTCGCCATACCGCCGGCCCTGCAGCATCGGGTGCTGTTCTGGGGCGTACTGGGCGTGATCGTCCTGCGGGCCATCATGATCGGCGTCGGCGCGGCCCTGGTCAGCCAGTTCGGCTGGGTGCTGTACATCTTCGCCGCCTTCCTGATCCTGACCGGCGTGAAGATGCTGTTTGCGGGCGACAAGCCGCTGGACCTGACCAACAACCCGGCCCTGAAATGGCTGCGCCGCGTGCTGCCGATCAGCGACACGCTGCAGGGCGACCGCTTCTTCGTCCAGGGCATCGACTCGCGCACTGGCAAGGCCGCCCGCCTGGCCACCCCGCTGTTCCTGGCCCTGGTGCTGGTCGAACTGGCCGACCTGGTGTTCGCCGTCGACTCGGTGCCCGCGATCTTCGCCATCACCACCGATCCCTATATTGTCTACACCTCCAACATCATGGCGATCCTGGGCCTGCGGGCGCTGTACTTCGCCCTGGCGGCGGTGCTGCACCGCTTCGCCTATCTCAAGCAGGCCCTGGCCGTGCTGCTGGTGTTCATCGGCGGCAAGATCTTTGTCGCCGACGCCCTGGGCTGGGAGAAGTTCCCCGCCGCCCTGTCGCTGTCGATCACCTTCGTCATCCTGGCGGCCGGCGTCGGCTGGTCGCTGTGGAAGACCCGCAAGGCGCCCGCCCTTCCGGGGGTGCCCGGCGCAGGCGCCTGAGCGCCCGTCCGCGCCGTCGGATGATCTGAAGAAGAACCGGGTCGGACTCTGTCCGGCCCGGTTTTTTCGTGGCTGTCGCAGAGGCCAGGGCGAGCCGGGATCAGGCGAGCTCGATCTCGCAGATCAGGGCCTGAACCGGGATGCCCCAGGCCTTCGAAAGCAACCTGATCTGCGGCAGGGTCAGGTCGCGGCGGCCGCTGAGGATTTCCGAGGCGCGGGATCGCGAGTCCAGAAGTTCAGACAGGTCCGACTGCCCAAGCCCCTTGCGGTCCATGGCGAAGCGGATGGCCTCAACCGGACCGGTTTCGGGCATTGGAAAATGGTCTTCCTCATACTTGGCCAAAAGCAGGCCGAGCAGTTCGAACCGATCGCCGTCTTCACTCCCGAGAGCAGGCTCATGATCGAAACAGGCTTCGAATTCAGCCATGGCCGCCGCATAGCCGGCCTCGTCGCGGATGATGCTGATTGTCTGCGCCATTACACCGTCTCCGGATCGATCTTGTCATAGTCAGCGTGCGTGCCGACGAACTTCACCAGGACCTGTTTGAAGGTGTAGGAAACCCGCACCACCAAACGGTAGTTGTTGCCGCCGATGTCGAAGATGACCCGGTTGTCGCCCACGAAATCGACGCTGCGAAAGTCGTTCTTGATGTCCTGAGGCGTTCGCCACTCCGCGGCTCTGGCGTGATTGTACCAGGCGGTCAGCGGTCCCCTGGCGCCGGGATGGACGGTCCAGAAGGCCTGCAGCAGTCTCTTGGTCACGACGTTCACGGTCGCAACCTAGCATGTTCCCCATTTGGGAACAAGTAGCAGCCCCTAGGTGTCTTGGTCAGGGTGCTGGCGCGACGCCACCGCACCGCTCGGTCCCATCGGCGGCCGCACGGGCATCTCCGCCAAATGATCCATCCAGGTCGGCCGGCCCTCGACGGCCAGTTGAACCCCAGGCTCAACCGCCGACGGATCGTCGAAGGCGAAAACCGCCAGGTCGATCTTGTCCTCGCTCCAGTCAAAGGTCAGGGGCGTGCCGCAGGCGGCGCAGAAGCCGCGCTTGATCTGATCCGAACTCCGGAAATGGGCCGGCGCGCCGCGCGTCCAGGTCAGATCGGCGACCCGGACTGTCACCAGCGCCCCGAACGGCGCTGCGAAGGCCTTCTGGCACATCCGACAATGGCAGATCGAGGCCCGGCCCAGATTGCCTTCGACCCGAAAGCGGACGGCGCCGCACTGGCAGCCGCCGCTCAGGCTCACGGCGCCAGCTCGGTGATCACCCGTGATCCGTCATGGCCGGTGACCCGGAAGGCCAGGATCTGGCCCGAAGCCGCTTCGCCCGTGAAGGCGATCTCGGTGAAGTCCTCGGCCCGGGCGACGCCGTCGCGCTCGACCAGGCCCGACAGCACCCGGCCGACCTGACGCTGCAGGTGGCGTTCCAGGCCGGCCTGGCCGGCTTCGCGCAGGCGGCGGGCGCGGTCCTTGATCACCGGCCCCTTGACCGGCGGCATCCGCGCGGCGGGCGTGCCGGGGCGGGCGCTGTAGGGGAAGACGTGCAGGAAGGCCAGACCCGCTTCTTCCACCAGCTTCAGGGTGTTCTCGAAGGCCTCTTCGCTCTCGGTCGGGAAGCCGGCGATCAGGTCGGCGCCGAAGGCGGTGTCGGGGCGCACGCGGCGGACCTCGGCCACCAGCTTCAGGGCGTCCTCGCGGCTGTGGCGGCGCTTCATGCGCTTAAGGATCATGTTGTCGCCGGCCTGCAGCGACAGATGCAGATAGGGCATCAGGCGCGGCTCGGTCTCGAGCAGCTTGAAAAGGTCCGGATCAATTTCGGCCGCGTCGATCGACGACAGCCGCAGGCGCGGCAGGCCCGGAACCAGCTTGAGGATGCGTCCCACCAGCTGGCCCAGCGTCGGCTGGCCCGGCAGGTCGGTTCCCCACGAGGTGACATCCACCCCGGTCAGTACCACCTCGTTATAGCCCTCGGCCGACAGACGGCGGACCTGCTCGACCACTTCACCGGCCGGAGCCGAACGCGAATTGCCGCGTCCGAACGGGATGATGCAGAAGGTGCAGCGGTGGTCGCAGCCGTTCTGGACCTCGACATAGGCCCGGGCGCGGTCTTTCAGGCCGGCGATCAGGTGACCAGCGGTCTCCTTGATCGACATGATGTCATTGACCCGCACGCGGGTGGAGGTGTCGAGCAAGGCGCCCGGCGCCGCCTTTTCGGCATTGCCCAGCACCAGATCCACTTCGGGCATGGCGGCGAAGGCGGCCGGGTCGATCTGGGCGGCGCAGCCGGTGACGATCAGCCGGGCGTCGGGCCGCTCGCGACGGGCCTTGCGGATCGCCTGCCGGGCCTGACGCACGGCTTCATTGGTGACGGCGCAGGTGTTGAACACCACCGCGTCCTGCAAGCCGTCGGCGGCGGCGCGGGCCCGGATGGCCTCGCTCTCATAGGCGTTCAGCCGGCAGCCGAAGGTGACGACATCGACGCCGCTGGGACCGGACGACATCACCGCCGGTCCAACCTCCTCGCCGACAGCAGGCCTGGGCGTCGGCGGGCGCGAAATGACGGTGTAGGTGGTCACGGCTTTTCGACGAACGCCGCGAAGGCGCCCTTCCAGTCGGGGTGCCAGCGCGACAGGGCCGGGCGGTTGTCGATAATGTCGCCCATGGCCCAGGCCATGCGCTTCTCGTCGACGGCGCGGGTGACGTCGTTATCGGGGCACAGGATGTAGAAGTCGCCGACCTCGATGCGGGCCAGCATGAAGTGGACGACCTGCTCTGGCGTCCAGGCCGCGTCGGGCTTGCCGCCTGGACCGCGCTTGGTCATGCCGGTGAAGGTGTAGCCGGGGATCAGCAGGTGGGCGGTGACCTGGCAGTCCTCGGTCTGGCGCAGGGTGTGGGCCAGACCCTCGGTCAGGGCCTTCACCGCTGACTTGGAGACATTATAGGCCGTGTCGCCGGGCGGCTGGGTGATGCCCTGCTTGGAGCCGGTATTGATGATCAGGCCGGGACGACCCGACAGGGCCATCTCCTCGCCGAACACCTGAACGCCATTGATCACGCCCCACAGATTGACGTCGAGAATCCGCGCCCAGGCGTCGTCGCCGGCAAAGGCGTCGCCGCCGCCGCCGACCCCGGCATTGTTCATCAGCACATCGACCGCGCCGAACTTTTCCAGGGCGACCGCTTTCAGCGCCTCAACGGCCGCGCGGTCGGCGACATCGGTGGGCACGGCGATCGCGCCGATGGCCTCGGCCTCTTGCTTCAGCTTGCGGCCGGTGACGTCGGCCATCACCACGTTGAGGCCCAGCTCGCGGAAGATCCTGGCGGCGGCCAGGCCGATGCCGTCGGCGGCGCCGGTGATGACGGCGGTCTTGCCGGCCTCGAGGGCGGGGTGGAGGCTCATGCGGCGACCTTCTCCGGCAGCTTGCCGGTATATTCCAGGGTGATCGGGCCGGTCATGATCACGTGGCCGTCAGCCTCGCGCCATTCGATGACCAGGCTGCCGCTCTCAAATTCGACGGTGGCGACACGGTCCGTCAGGCCCCGGCGCACGGCAGCCACCTGGGCGGCGCAGGCGCCGGTGCCGCAGGCCAGGGTCAGGCCCGCGCCGCGCTCCCAGACTTTCAGTCTGATAAGGTCGCGGGACTGCACGTGCGCGAAGCCGACATTGACACCTTGCGGAAACAGCGGGTGATGCTCGATCAGCGAACCCGTGCCTGTGGCGAAGGCGTCGGTAACCGGGGCATCGACGAAGAACACCACATGCGGATTGCCCATCGAGACGCAGCCCGGCGTGTGGACCAGCGGCGCGTCGATCGGACCGACCTGCAGCTCGACCCGCTCGGTGTTCATCTCTTCCGATAGCGGGATCTGGGTCCAGTCCAGGCCCGGCTGGCCCATATCGACCGTCACCCGCTTGTCGCCAGCCATCTGGCCAGACAGCCGGCCGCCATCGGTGTCGAAGGCGACGCTGTCCTTGCCGGCCGACTGCATCAGCAGCCAGGCCACGCAGCGCGTACCGTTGCCGCAGGCGCCGATCTCGTCGCCGTCGGAATTCCAGAACCGCACATAGGCGGATGCGCCGGCAGCGCGAGGCGGATCGATGGCGATCACCTGGTCGCAGCCGATCCCGCCCTCACCCCGTTTGGCGATCGCGCGGATCGCCTCCGGCGTCGGGTTGAAGGCTTGGGAGGCGGTCTCGATCACGACGAAGTCGTTGCCGAGGCCATTCATCTTGAGGAAGGTGCGGCTCATGGTGGGGGCTATATAGGGCAAAAGACACGGCGGCGGCAGGGGATGCGGCGTTTAGCTATGAGACAGCTGTGGCGGTAGAATGCCTACGTTCGCGTAAACACTGCACGCCTAACGTTGTGGTTGTGGTGTATGTCGGTTAGCTTGGCCGCATGTACATCATGTATGTGGATGAAAGTGGCGACAGCGGATTGATCGGCTCGCCTACGCAGTACTTTTCTCTGACCGGCATAACGGTACATGAGAGCCGTTGGCGGGACTTTCATACTCAACTCTTCGCCTTCAGAAAGACAATGAGGGATGTCCACGGCCTGCCGGTTCGATCCGAGGTCCATGCCTCTGAATATGTCCGAAGCCCGCCAATCGATGGAATGGCAAAGCATGTCAGAATGACGATACTTCGTCAGTATCTGGATGAGCTAGCAAAAATGAACTTCATATCGATCACTGGTGTCGTGGTCGATAAGCAAAACAAACCATTAGGTTACGACGTTTTCACGTCAGCTTGGCAAACTCTTTTCCAAAGGTTCGAAAATACGATTGGCTATGGAAACTTCCCTGGAAATCATCGTGGAGACAAGGGCATGGTGATTGTCGACAATACCGATGGAAAAAAGCTCCAAAAGTTAGTCCGTAGAATGTCTGTATACAATCCGATACCGAGCAAATTCGGCGGTGGATTTCGAAACATCCCAATAGTTAACATCGTAGAGGATCCAAATTATAGGGATTCCTCACAGAGTTATTTCATCCAGTCTTCGGATGTATGCGCCTATTTTCTTCAACAGAAATATAGCCCATGCTCTTACGTAAGAAAATCTGGCGCGCGGCACTATTACAACCGATTGCTACCCGTTCTCAACACCCGGGCTAGTGCAGCGAACAGCTTCGGAATAGTGCAAATATAAAAAGGGGGAGAAGCTGGAAGCTCCTCCCCGGTGCGGTCCTACTTCTAGGTCGTGCCTAGTTTCAGACTACGATCCTATACTACATTTACATCGGAAAAAGTCAAGCATCAGCCTTGACTCAGCCGCGATTCGGAGTCCTTGGGACTTGAATCAGAAGTCGATATTCAACTCTGGCGGAGGCGGTGCGAACAGCATGCGCCGGCACGATCCGGACGCGGTTCATTGCAAGGCCTGCAGCAAGCTTCTGAACATCCCCGACGACGGGGTGTAAGTCGCCAAGCTTGGCTCTGGCGCGGGTCAGATTTTCCGATACCGTCCCGCCCCATGACCCTGCTTCGCACCTGTTCCGCCGGGGCCCTGGCCCTGACCTTGTTTTCCCACAGCGCCGCGCTGGCGCAGGACAGCGATCCCCATCTGGCGCTGGAGGTGGTGGAAAGCCCCGATAGCCTGGCCTGGGTGAATGCAGAGAACGCCAGGACCCTGCCGCTCCTGTCGGGCGATCCGCGTTTCGCGGGCCTGCAGGCGCAGGCCCTGACCATCCTGTCGGCCAGGGACCGCATCGCGGCGCCCAACTTCATCGGGACCAGCGTCTTCAACTTCTGGCAGGACCAGGCCCATGTGCGCGGAATCTGGCGGCGCACGACCCTGGCCTCCTACAAGACCGCCTCGCCGGTCTGGGAGACGGTGCTGGACCTCGACGCCCTCGCGAAAGCAGAAGGCAAGAACTGGATCTGGAAGGGCGCCGACTGCCGGCCCAAGACCCATGACCGCTGCCTGATCTCGTTATCCAACGGCGGCAAGGACGCCGTCGAGGTCCGCGAGTTCGACCTGACGACCAAGACGTTCGTCGAAGGGGGCTTCCTGCTGCCTGAGGGCAAGCAGAGCGCCGAGTGGCTGGACGCCGACACCCTGATCCTGACGCGGAACTGGGGCGAGGGCACGACCACCGACAGCGGCTATGGCATGGTCATCAAGACCCTCAAGCGCGGTCAGGCCCTGAGCGACGCGGTCGAGCTGTTCCGCGGCCAGAAGAGCGACGTCTCGGCCCGTCCCAATGTGCTGCGCGATGCGGCCGGCAACCGGGTGGTGCTGATCGACCGGGCCACAGACTTCTTCCACACCGAGCGCAATGTCTGGATTGACGGCAAGGTCACACCCCTGGCCATCCCGCAGAAGGCCAATATCGCCGGCTTGCTGAACGGCAGGCTGATTGTCGAGCTGAACGAGGACGGCCTGGGCGCCAAGGCCGGCTCGATCATTGCCGTGACGCCGGACGCGGGCCTGTCGACCAGCGTGGTCTTCGCCCCCACGACCGTGCAGGCGGTAGATCAGGTGACCGTCACCGACCACGCGGTGGTCGCGGCGATCTATGACAATGTGCGCGGCGGGGTTTTCACCTTCCGGCCGCCCAGTAGCGAGACGGTCGGCGCGACCTGGACCAAGACCGCCCTGCCCGGCCTGCCCAACGCCTCGGTGTCGCTGGGCTCGCATGCCGACGAGGGCGACCAGATCTTCTACAGCGTCGAGGGCTTCACCACCCCGACCCAGCTAAAACTGGCCGACGCGGTCAGCGGCGCCGCCGAAACCGTCAAGGCCCTGCCGGCCCAGTTCGAAGGCGGCAACCTCGAGGTCGAGCAGAAGGTCGCCACCAGCAAGGACGGGACCAAGGTTCCCTATTTCCTCATCCACCCCAAGGGCCACAGGCACGATGGGATGAACCCGACGCTGCTGCACGCCTACGGCGGATTCAACCTGTCGAAACTGCCGGTCTACGACCCGCTGATCGGCAAGCTGTGGCTGGAGAAGGGCGGCAGCTATGCGGTCGCCAATATCCGCGGCGGCGGCGAGTTCGGCCCGGCCTGGCATGACGCGGCCCTCAAGGCCAATCGCCAGCGGGCTTTCGACGACTATTACGCCGTGGCCGAGGACATGATCCGCAAAAAGATCACCTCGCCCCGTCACCTGGGCGCCTATGGCCGCAGCAACGGCGGGCTTTTGATGGGCGTGGCCATGACCCAGCGACCCGACCTGTGGAACGCGGTGGTGGTGGAAAGCCCGCTGCTGGACATGATCCGCTACACCGTGCTGCCGGCCGGCGCCTCGTGGATCGGCGAGTATGGTGACCCGGCCATTCCCGCCGAGCGAGCCTTCATCGCGGCCTATTCGCCCTATCAGAACCTGAAGGCGGGGGTGAAATACCCGCTGGCCTATATTACCACCTCGACCAAGGACGACCGGGTCCATCCCGGCCACGCCCGCAAGTTCGCGGCAAGGCTGGACGACCTGAAGGTGGATAACCTCTATTTCGAAAATACCGACGGCGGCCACGCCAATGGCGCGGACCCCAAGTCGAACGCCCGGCGGTGGGCGCTGCACTATACCTACCTGTCACGCCAGCTGATGGATCACTAAGTCCATGCGTCGCCTTGTCCTTGCCCTGTTAGCGTCCACGAGCCTGATGACCGCATCCCCCACCAGTGCTTTGGCCGCCGAACCCGCGCCCGAAGTCCGCACGCCTTTGGCCGATCTGGGCAAGAACGATCCCTATCTGTGGATGGAGGAGATCGAGGGAACCCGGGCCATGGACTGGGCCAGGGCCCAGAACGGCAAGACCCTGCCGGTGCTGCAGGGCGACCCGCGCTATGCCGACCTGGAGGCCAAGGCCCTGGCGATCCTCAACGCCAAGGACCGGGTACCCGGCGTCTCGTTCGCCGGCGACGGCAGCCTGCGCAATTTCTGGCAGGACGCGACCCACGTGCGCGGCCTGTGGCGCAAGACCACCCTGGACAGCTACCGCACGGCCGAGCCGGTCTGGGAAACCATCCTCGACATCGACGCCCTCTCGAAAGCCGAGACCGCCAACTGGGTGTTCAAGGGCGCCTCGTGCTTGCCACCGGAAGAGACACGCTGCCTGATCACCCTGTCGGACGGCGGCAAGGATGCCGTGACGGTTCGCGAGTTCGACACCGCGACCAAGAGCTTCGTGTCGGGCGGTTTCGAGCTGCCCGAAGGCAAGCAAAACTATAGCTGGCTGGACAGGGACACCCTGCTGGTCGCCCGCGAGTGGGAGTCGGGCCAGGTCACCACGTCGGGCTATGCCTATGTGCTGAAGACCGTGAAGCGCGGCCAGCCGCTTTCGGCGGCGAAGGAGGTCTATCGCGGGACCGAGACCGACGTGTCGGTCAGCCCCTTCGTCCTGCGCGACGCCGATGGCGTCACCCAGGCGGTGATCGCCTATCGCGGCGTGACCTTCTTCGAGAGCGAGAAGCACCTGCTGACCGACGCCGGCCCGGTGAAGCTGGACCTGCCGCTGAAAAGCTCGATCCAGGCCTATGTGGCCGGCCAGATGGTGATGCTGCTGGAGCAGGACTGGGCCGACAAGGGCTTCAGGACCGGCGATCTGATCAGCTTCGACCTCGCCGCCCTGCAGGCCGCCCCGACCACTGCCAAGGCGGTGCTGGTGCTGCGCCCCAACGCCAAGCAGTCCGTGGAACAGGTGACCACCACCCGCGCCAAACTGGTCGTGGCCCTGCTCGACAACGTCAAGGGCGCGGCCAGGGTGCTGACTCACGGCGCCAGGGGCTGGAGCTCGCAAGACCTGGCCCTGCCCGCCAACAGCGCCATCGGCCTGGGCTCCAGCGCCGAAAAGGACGAGCGCCTGTTCGTCACCGTCACCGGCTATCTGACGCCCTCGACCTTCTGGCTGGCCGACGCCGGCTCGCTGAAGCTTGAACAGGTCAAGGCCTCGCCCGCCCGCTTCGACGCCTCGACCCATGTGGTCGAGCAGTTCGAGGCGACCAGCACCGACGGCACGAAAATCCCCTATTTCGTCGTGCGGCCCAGGGGCGTGAAGTACGACGGCTCCAACCCCACCCTGCTCTACGCCTATGGCGGTTTCCAGGTGTCGATGACGCCCGGCTATTCGGGCGTGATGGGCAAGCTGTGGCTGGAGCGCGGCGGCACCTACGTGGTCGCCAATATCCGCGGCGGCGGCGAGTTCGGCCCGGCCTGGCACGCGGCGGGCCTGAAGGAGAACCGCCAGAAGGTCTATGACGACTTCTTCGCCGTCTCCCAGGACCTGATCGACCGCAAGATCACCTCGCCGCGCCGGCTGGGGATCATGGGCGGCAGTAACGGCGGCCTGCTGATGGGGGTGGCCCTGACCCAGCGGCCCGAGCTCTACAACGCCATCGTGGTGCAGGTGCCGCTGTTCGACATGATCCGCTACAGCCAGATCGGGGCCGGGGCCTCATGGGTGGGCGAGTATGGCGACCCGGCCATACCGTCGGAAAACGCGGTCATCGCCAAGTATGACCCCTATTCCAACCTCAAGGCCGGCCAGAACTATCCCGAGGTGTTCATCGAGACCTCGACCAAGGACGACCGCGTCCACCCCGCCCACGCCCGCAAGGCGGCGGCGCGTCTGGAAGCGCTGGGCTATCCGGTTCTCTATTACGAGAACATCGACGGCGGTCACGCGGCCTCTGCCAACCTGGCCGAAACCGCCCGGCGCCAGGCCCTGGAATATGTCTATCTGTCGCGCAAGCTGATGGATTAATTCAGCAAAACGGCATTACCCAAAACGGGGTTGCGTCAACACTAGCGAAAGCTATCTGGGTCAGACTCGCGGCCGACCAGATCGGTCATGAGTCGCCCAGAGTCCGCCGTCCTTGAAGATTGAAGTCGTTCCCGCGCTGGAGCTGAGCCTTACAGACATCGACCGCTGGTCGGGCCTGCAGGTGGGGCAGGCGCGCCTGGACTCGCCCTTCCTGTCGCCGCGCTGGACCCAGGCCGTGGCCCGGGCGCGCGCGGCGACCGGCGAGAAGGCCGGCGAGATCAAGGTCGCCATCCTGCGGGCCGACGACGGCCAGGCCATCGGCTTCCTGCCCGCCCGGGTTCGCGCCGATGTCGGCATGCCGGTCGGTGCCCCGATGTGCGACTATCAGGCCCTGGTCTCGGCCCCCGGCGTCGCGGTGGACCCGCGCCGGCTGCTGTCCGCCCTGCACGTCCATCGCCTCGATTTCTGCCACATGCAGGCCGACGACGAGACCTTGGCCCGCCATGGTCGCGGCCAGACCGAGTCCTGGATTGTCGAAATCCCGGACGGCTACGCCGCCTATGAAGCCGGGCGCAAGGCCGTCAGCTCGGGCGTGCTCAAGGATATCGACAAGAAGCGCCGCAAGGCCGAGCGCGAGGTCGGCCCGGCCGTCTTTACCGCGATGTCGGACTCGCGCTCCGATTTCGACCAGTTGATCGCCTGGAAACGCGCCCAGCTGATCGCCACCGGCCAGACCGACTATTTCAGAACGCCCTGGGTGATGGACCTGGTCAACGCCCTGTTCGAGACCCGCGACCCCGTCTTCGGCGGCGGCCTCTACACCCTGCACCTGGGCGGCAAACTGGCCGCCGTGCACCTGCACCTGCGCGGCGCACACACCGTCCATGGCTGGCTGATCGCCCACAATGCCGAGTTCGAACGCTATTCGCCCGGCCTGATGCTGTTTCAGGACATCCTGAAAGGCATGGACGACGGACCTTATGACCGGCTCGACCTCGGGGCTGGCGACTACCGCTTCAAGCGTGAGCTTTCCAACGCCCAGCAGACCGTGGTGTTCGGCTTTCTGGGCTCGCCCTCGCCCGCCACCTTCGTGCGCCAGGCCGCCTATAGCGTGCGCCATATGGCCGAGTCCCTGCCCCTGGGCCGGATGTCGGAACTGCCCGGCAAGGCTATGCGCCGGCTGGACCTGCTGCGCGGGCTGCACTGAGGCCACACGCCGCGATCAGACCGCCTGCAGGGTTTGCGCCAGCAGCTGCCCTTCGGCCGCGCGGGTCGAGCCGGCCCGCCAGGCCACCACGATCTCGCGGCTGGAATGGGCGTGATCCAGCGGCCGCACGGTGACGGCGGCGTTATCGGTCAGGCCCGCCTGCACCGCCATGGCCGGCAGGAACGAGATGCCCAGACCGGAGCCGATCATCTGCACCAGGGTCGGCAGGGAGGTGGCCGCGAAGCTCTCCTCGTCGCCGAAGCTCTTGGGGGCCTCCAGCCCGCAGGCCGCCAGGGCGTGGTCGCGCAGGCAGTGGCCGTCTTCGAGCAGGATCAGGTCATCGCCGGCCAGGCTGTCGGGATCGACCCGGACCGAGGCGGCCATCGGATGGCCGGCGGGGGCGGCGGCCAGCAGTTCGTCATCCTCGACATGGGCCCAGTCCAGGCCCGACATGTCATAGGGCAGGGCGATCAGGGCCGCATCGAGCGCGCCGGCCTTGAGGCCGGCGATCAGGCGCTGGGTCAGGTCCTCGCGCAGAAACAGCCGCAGCTTGGGGAACCGGTCGCGCAGCAGGGGCAGGGCGCGCGGCAGCAGATAGGGGGCGATGGTCGGGATGACGCCCAGCCGGAACCGGCCGGCCAGCGGCAGGCCCGCGCCGCGCGCCGCCTGCACCAGGTCCTCGGTCCGGGTCAGGATATCCTGGGCCCGGCGCACGGCCTCCTGGCCGGCGGCGGTGAGGATCACGCCGGAACGGGCGCGGTCAACCACCGGCGCGCCGAGAATCTTCTCCAGCTCCTGGATACCCGCCGACAGGGTCGGCTGGGTGACATGGGCGCTCTCGGCGGCGCGGCTGAACGAGCCATGCTCCGACAGAAGCTTCAGATATTGCAGTTGGCGCAGAGTGGGCAGCATGCCGTCCCTATAGAGCCTTCAGGGTGAGGCGTATAGAAACAACCTATCCGCAGGAATGATTTAATCGATTGGACCTATCGACCGCTGCTGCGTAGAGGTGCGCTCATATTTCACGGGAGCCCTTCATGGCCTTGATCAACACCACCATAAAACCCTTCACCGCCACGGCCTTCAAGGCCGGCAAGTTCATCGAGGTCAGCGACGCCGACCTGAAGGGCAAGTGGTCCGTCGTGTTCTTCTACCCCGCCGACTTCACCTTCGTCTGCCCGACCGAACTGGAAGACCTGGCCGACAACTATCCCGAGCTGCAGAAGATGGGCGTGGAAGTCTATTCGGTCTCGACCGACACCCACTTCTCGCACAAGGCCTGGCACGACAGCTCGCCGGCGATCGGCAAGATCCAGTACACGATGATCGGTGACCCGTCGGGCCTGGTGACCAACAACTTCGACGTCATGCGCGAAGGCGTGGGCCTGGCCGACCGCGGCACCTTCCTGGTCGACCCGGAAGGCGTGATCCAGTTTATGGAAATCACTGCCGAGGGCATCGGCCGCAACGCCGCCGAGCTGCTGCGGAAGATCAAGGCCGCCCAGTACGTCGCCGCCCACCCCGGCGAAGTCTGCCCGGCCAAGTGGGAAGAAGGCGAAAAGACCCTCGCGCCTTCGCTCGACCTGGTCGGCAAGATCTAAGACCTGAAGACCCCGCGTGACCCCCCGAGGGGTCCGCGACCCTGGCGTCGTCGCCCGCTTCCGTCTCTCCAAGAGGCCGGCGGCGACGCCACCTTTCTCCAAGACAATTCGCGCGATCCTTCCGACGGGAGAATCGCGCCCCGCATTCGGAGCCCGCCATGTTGGACGACAGCCTGAAGACCCAGCTGCAAGCCTATCTGCAGAACCTGCGCCAGCCGATCGAGCTGGTCGCCTCGCTGGACGAGGGCCAGAGCTCCAAGGACATGCTGGCCCTGCTGGAAGACGTGGCGGGAACCTCCGACAAGGTCACCCTGAACCTGGCCGGCGATGACACCCGAAAGCCCTCGTTCGCCATCACCCGCGCGGCAGGCGACGCATCGGTGCGCTTCGCCGGTCTGCCGCTGGGCCACGAGTTCACCTCGCTGGTGCTGGCTTTGCTGCATGTCGGCGGCCACCCGCCCAAGGTCGACGCCGAGGTGCTGGACCAGGCCCGCGCCCTGGAGGGCGACTATCACTTCGAAACCTATTTCTCGCAGTCCTGCCAGAACTGCCCGGACGTGGTGCAGGCGCTCAACACCATGGCCGCCCTGAACCCCAACATCACCCACGTGGCCATCGACGGCGCGCTGTTCCAGGCTGAAGTCGAGCAGCGCCAGGTCATGGCCGTGCCGACCATCCTGCTGAACGGCCAGCCGTTCGGCCAGGGCCGCATGGATCTGGAACAGATCCTGGCCAAGCTGGACACCGGCGCGGTGGCGCGCACGGCCGAGAAGATCAGGACCAAGGCCGCCTTCGACGTTCTGGTGATCGGGGGTGGGCCCGCCGGCGCGGCTGCGGCGATCTATGCCGCCCGCAAGGGCATCCGCACCGGCATCGCGGCCGAGCGCTTCGGCGGCCAGGTGCTGGACACCATGGCCATCGAGAACTTCATTTCGGTCTCGCACACCGAAGGCCCCAGGCTGGTCTCGGGCCTGGAGCAGCACGTCAAGGACTATGACGTCGACATCATGAACCTGCAGAAGGCCGTGGGCCTGGTGCCGGCCAAGGTTCCCGGCGGCCTGATCGAGGTCAAGCTGGAGAACGGCGCCAGCCTGAAGTCGCGCAGCGTGATCCTGTCGACCGGCGCGCGCTGGCGCAACGTCAATGTGCCCGGCGAAACCGAGTACAAGAACCGGGGCGTGGCCTATTGCCCGCACTGCGACGGCCCGCTGTACAAGGGCAAGCGCGTGGCGGTGATCGGCGGCGGCAACAGCGGCGTCGAGGCGGCCATCGACCTGGCCGGCATCGTCGCCCACGTGACCCTGATCGAGTTCGACAACCAGCTGCGGGCCGACGCGGTGCTGCAGCGCAAGCTGGCCAGCCTGCCCAATGTGGCCGTCGTCACCTCGGCCATGACCACCGAGATCCACGGCGACGGCGCCAAGGTCAACGGCCTGACCTACAAGGACCGGGGCAGCGACGCGACCCATCGCGTCGACCTGGAAGGCGTGTTTGTGCAGATCGGCCTCGTACCCAACACCGAATGGCTGAAGGACAGCGGCGTCGCCCTCTCCAATCGCGGTGAGATCGAAGTGGATTATCGCGGCGAAACCTCGATCCCCGGCGTGTTCGGGGCGGGGGATGCGACCACCACGCCCTACAAGCAGATCATCATCGCCATGGGCGAGGGGTCCAAGGCCTCGCTGTCGGCCTTTGACTACCTGATCCGCCTGGAGCCGGCCCAACCGGCCCAACCGGCGGAGCAGGCCGAGCAGGCCGAGCAGGCGGCCGCCTGAACGCCGTCCCCCGACGATCCTGCGAGCCGTCGCGCCTGACCTTGCCGGTCGGCGCGGCGGCTTTCGCGTCCCAGGCGAACCGCGAGCCCTGAAGTTCAGCGCGGGTGCGACGCTAGCGCCCTCGACATTCGACTTGACCTTCGACTATTTTGTTAACGTCTGGGCAAGGGATTCGGGGCTTGGCGGCTATCGTGCCGTCAGCGCTCACGGGGCCTTGGGTTGATCAAGGGGATGGGCGAGATGCGGCTTCTGTCGAAGAACGTGCGAGACACGAAGACCGTCAAGCCGGCCATGCTGGTCGAGGACGTCAGTCGGCCCGAATTCTCCGAGCGGCTGATCGAATCCACCCAGGCCATCGGCGTCCGCTACGAAACCATCCATGGCGGCCTCGACAGCATCAGCCGCGTCGTAGAGCAC
This sequence comes from Caulobacter sp., assembly GCA_031415995.1. Classification (GTDB taxonomy): domain Bacteria; phylum Pseudomonadota; class Alphaproteobacteria; order Caulobacterales; family Caulobacteraceae; genus Caulobacter. Next base: position 25,408 of record JANOSS010000177.1, read on the forward strand.
CTGCGGGCCATCGAGCCCCTGCTGGCCGAGATCCGCCAGCCGGTCGCCGAAGAGTTCGAAGCCCGCCGGGCCGAGCACGCCGAACTGATCGCCCTGCGCACGAATTACGAACAGGCCCTGCGCCAGGTCGCCCTGGCCCAGACCGAGGAGCGCGAGCTCACCGCAAAGCTGGCTGTCACCCGCACGGCGCTGGGCGAATCCGACGCCCGCATCCAGGCCCAGGACTCCACCCTTGAGGACAATGCCCTCGAGATCGATCGCCTGCGCAACGGGCTGCTGCAGTCGGACCTCAAGGTCGGCAATCTCGACGCCTCGCTGCGCGACGCCACCGCCCGCATCGAACATCTGGTTCAGGACGTCGACACCCTGCGCATCCAGAGCCAGGACATCGACACCCGCCGCGGCGAGGCCGAGGCCTCGCTGGCCCGCGCCAACCAGGAAAACGCCCTCCTCGTCGAGGAAGTGGCGACCCTGAAGAAGCGCATTGACCAAGCCGGCATCGACATCGCCCGCCTGTCGCGCATCGAAACCGATCTGGAAGCCCAGATCGCCGCCGAGCGCGCCCGCCTTCAGGCCACTGAAAACGCCCTGGCCGTGCACCAGGCGGACTCGGGCCGCACCATTCGCGGCCTGGAAAGCCAGGTCGAGGCCGGTCGCGCCGAGATCTCGGCCCTGCAGACCCGTCTGGAAACCGCCACCGGCCGCGCCGACAAGCTGGAAGAAATGAACGGCCAGATCTCGCAGCGCCTGGCCGAGTCCAGCGCCCAGCAGCAGGCCGTCGAACGCCGGGCCGGCGATCTGAACGTCGCCCTGGAACGCGCCCTCGACCGCATCCGCTCGCTGGAAGACGAGGGCGAAGGCCTGCGTCAGCGCCACGCCGGCGTCGACACCGCCCGCGCCGCCGCCATCGAACGCGCCGACCAGCTGGCCAAGGCCGCCGTCGCCCACGACAAGACCCTGCAACGGGCCGAGGAGCGCGCCAACCAGCTGCGCGCCCGCCTGGAAGTCATGCAGGAAGCCCAGGACACCTCGCGCCGCCAGAGCGAGGAAAAGCTCGGCGAGCTTCAGGCCCAGATCGAACGCCTCACCTCCGAAGCCGCCCTGTCCGAAGGCGCCCTGGAAGCGGCCCGCCGCGACCGCTCGCGCCTGCAGATGGCTCTGCTGGGTGCCACCGAAGGCGATATGGCCCAGGCCGGCTGATCTTTCCCCCGACTCCAAAGTCCGGAAAAGGGCGGCCCTCGTGGCCGCCCTTTTTTGTTGCGGCTTTCGATTGTCATCCCGGCCGGAAGGCTGCGTAGGGGCTTGTAGAGCCAGGACCAATCCGGAGCGCAGCGCAGCGCTCAGGCATCAGCGCCGGATCTGCGCGCTACGCGCTTGTCCGAGATGACAATGAGTTCGGCGCTCAATCAGCTGCGGGCTTGCCGGTTTCGACCTGGCGCTTCAGCCGCGTGACCTGCTGGCCGATCACGCCGTCGACCGGCGCGGCGATCCTGTCGAGACCGCCCTTTATGTAGCCGCCGACGTCATAGGTGACGGTCAGGGTGGTCTTGCCGTCCTTCTCCGCCAGCCCAAAGCTCATATGGCCCGCCGCACCGCTGCTTTGCAGCGGGCCCAGCGCCCCGAACAGGGTCAGCTTCTGGCTTGACGCGGCATAGACGGTGCTCATGTGCAGCACCGAGCCGCCGCCCGGCAGGCGCTCGCAGAAACACCCCCCAGAAGCCGGGGCCAGCGACAGGTTGGCGGCCGAACCCGACCAGGTGTGCGCCGGGTCCCACCAGGTCGCCGGCTGAACGAGCGAGGCCCAGACCTGGGCGGCCGGAGCCGCGATCTCGACCTTTTGACGAACCTGGAAGCCGCCGGGGGTGGCGTCGGTGACCTCGGCCCGGGCGGCCGTGGTGGTCAGCGCCAGGACGGCGACGGAAATCCAGAGCTTCATACGGGTATCCCCTGATGACGCCCGCAGCGTTCCCGTCCTGCGAGGCCAACGTCAAGCTTCAGGCGTTCCCTTCGCGGAATGATCGCGCTCGAGCGTTTTCCGATAAGTGTGAAACGGTTATCGGAAAACGCTCTAAACTTTTGATTTAGAGCCCTTTTCGCCCTTCCCTGATGAAGCCATCAGGTCGGAAAGGGCTCTAGGCTTGGCCCATGAACACGACCCAGAGCGGTCGTCGGGGCTTTTGGCTCCGTCGCTCGCAGGACCTCATCCGCTCCGTATGACGCTCCTGACCTGATCAGGCCAGACGCCGCGCGTGCGGCTCATGGACGGCAAGGCCGTCAGCGAAATCTAGGGAAATTCAACGACATGACCACCACCCCTCCCGATTGGGCCGCGCGTTTCAGCGAGCGCATGACCCGCGTCCGCGCCAGCGAGATCCGCGAACTTCTGAAATTGCTGGACCAGCCCGACATCCTGTCCTTTGCCGGCGGCATCCCCAATCCGGGCCTCTTTCCCACCCAATGCATCCGGGCCGGCTATGACGCCATCCTGGACGATCCGAAGCTGGCAGCCCAGGCGCTGCAATATTCGGTCAGCGAGGGCTATCTGCCGCTGCGCGACTGGATCGCCGAACGCATGACCCGCGACGGCATGCCGTTCGACCATCAACCAGATGGTCGCCCATCGCGCCGAGTTCGAGGGCTATGACCAGCATCTGGGCATGCTGCGCGGGGCCTGCGGCGCCAACGCCCGCGCCATTCTGAGCGCCCTTGAGCGTCACATGCCGGCCGGTGTCACCTGGTCGCAGCTGCAGGGCGGCATGTTCGTCTGGGTCTGGCTGCCGCAGGGGGTGGACGGCAAGGTCGTGCTGGAACGCGCCCTGGCCGAGGAGCGCGTCGCCTTCGTGCCCGGCGAGCCGTTCTTCGCCGAGGTCCCGACGGCCAACGCCCTGCGGCTCAGATCGAGGACGGCGTGGCGCGGCTGGCGCGGTTGATTGGGCGGATGGGGTAGGGCCAGAAGCCCCAGCCCTTGTCATCCCGGAAGCCTCGCAGAGGCTGTCCGGGACCCTGGGGCAACCGCATTGCGGCGCCTACCAGGTCCCGGCTCTCCGCCTCGCTGCGGCCGGGAGGACAAGGATTTGAGCGCTCACTCCGGCGGCGACGTCACCGTGGCCCCGCCCGCCTTTAGCCGGTCCAGCACGCCATTGGCCGGCAGCAGGAAGGCCAGGTCGACCACCGCCACGGTGACGCCGGGCCGGTTCAGGGCGCCGGCCAAGGCGCTGGCTGACTGGCCGATCTGCTGCTCCAGGAGCTTGCCGCCCCCAGGTGATCGCAACAGGCAGCGCTGGGCGGCGCTGGCGAAATAGCGGGCGCGGACGCTGCCCAGATCGCCCCGCGCCCAGTCCGCGCCGATCGTGGTCGGCCGGCCGCCTTCATATTCCAGCTCGTCGAGGGCATCCGTCAGACAGGCCAGCTGAGCGTCCCTGGACAGCTTGCCGGCAGCGTTGACCACCGCGCTCATCCGGTACTGGCCCATGGCCTTGATCCTGACCTTGCGGACCCTGGCCATGCGCTCGATCGTGCTGACCGGCTTGGCTTCGGACAGCCCGGCCGCCTGACGGAAGTCCGACAGCAGCAGGAAACCGGCGATGGCCGGCTGCCAGCTCCTGTACTCGCCGGCGGCTTTCTTCGCCCGGGTGCGGCCCGCGATGAAGCGGGCCTTCAGGTCGGGCGGCAGTTCGTCCTCCAGCCTGTCGCCCAGGCCCTGACGCAGACCGGCGCCGCCCTTCAGAACGAAACCGGCGATCTGACCCGGACCCACCGAGGCCTTGGGCGGCGCCAGCAGCAGGTCGGCCTGGTCGAGGGCGCGTTCCAGGCGCGGGCTTTTCCAGGCCAGCTGATGGGGCAGGGGCGTGGCCGAGCCCACGATGTAGAGCTTTGCGCCGCCCTTCTCGACCAGCCAGATGGCCGGGCCGGGCGCGCGGGCGACCACCAGCAGCTCCTCGACCACCGCGCTGCCTGGACCTTCGAGAGCGGGGTTCAGGTCGATGGTCTGGGCGTGAGCGGTCGTCGCTAAGAGCAGGGCGGCGGTCGCAAGCGCGATGAAAGATGGTTTCATGAGCGTCATGTCGTCTCGTTAAACCTTGTCATCCCGGCCGCACCCCGGCGAAGGCCGGGGGGAGAGCCAGGACCCAGGGCCAACGCGTTGCGGCTGCCCCTGGGTCCCGGATAGCCTCTGCGAGGCTTCCGGGATTGTCTATCTACAGCTGCTATGATGGTGCGTCGGTACGCGGGATCCTGGCTGGCCGGCCAGGATCCCGCATCCATCGTCGCGACCGTTCCGGGATTGGGCCGCGAGGCCCGTTGTCATC
>JANOSS010000178.1:0-8131 GCA_031415995.1 Caulobacter sp.
TCGTAGCCGAGGATGGCGACGACCGGGCCGAAGATCTCTTCCTTGGCGATGGTCATCTCGTTGGTGACATTGGCGAAGACGGTGGGCTTGACGTAGTAGCCCTTGTCCAGGCCCTCGGGACGGCCGACGCCGCCGCTGACCAGGGTGGCGCCTTCGTCGATGCCCTTCTGGATCAGGCCCTGGATCTTGTTCCACTGCACGTCGGAGACGACAGGGCCCATCTTGGAATTGCCGTTGGGGTCGCCGACGGTGTGAGATTCGGCGGCGGCGCGGGCGATGGCGATGACCTCGTCCATCTTCTTGCCCGGCACCAGCATGCGGGTGGGGGCGTTGCACGACTGGCCCGAGTTCATCATCACCGAGGCGATGCCGCCGGTGACGGCGCGCTGGAAGTCGGCGTCTTCGAGGATGATGTTGGGGCTCTTGCCGCCCAGTTCCTGGTGCACGCGCTTGACGGTCGGGGCGGCGTTCTTGGCCACCTCGATGCCGGCCCGGGTCGAGCCGGTGAACGACACCATGTCGACTTCCGGATGGCTCGACAGGGCTGCGCCGACCACGGGGCCGTCGCCATTGACCAGGTTGAACACGCCATGCGGCACGCCGGCGGCGTGCAGGATCTCGGTCCAGATATAGCCGCTGAACGGCGCGATTTCCGAGGGCTTGAGCACCATGGTGCAGCCGGTGGCCAGGGCGGGGGCGACCTTGCAGGCGATCTGGTTGACCGGCCAGTTCCACGGGGTGATGAAGGCGCAGACGCCGATCGGCTCCTTGACGATGCGGGTGGTGCCGCGATCTTCCTCGAACCTGTAGTCCTTCAGCACCGCGATGGCGGTCTGGACGTGGCCGATGCCCATGGCGGCCTGAGCGCGCTGGGCCAGCCAGGCGGGGGCGCCCATCTCCTCGGTGATGGCTTTCGCCATGTCCTCGAAGCGCTTCTGGTATTCAGCGACGATGCGCTCGAGCAGGTCGATGCGTTCTTCGCGGCTGGTCAGGCTGAAGGTCTCGAACGCCTTGCGGGCGGCCATCACCGCCTTGTCGACATCGGCGACGCCGCCCATCGAGATCTTGCCGCAGACGTCTTCGGTGGCCGGGTTGATGACGTCGAGCGTCTTGGGCGCGACCGGATCGACCCAGGCCCCGTCGATATAGAACTTGGTATAGTCGCGCATGTGATGCTCCTGCCCTTTGAGCCCCCGGAGGGGGAATGTTCGAGGCCCGCTCTTATTTGGGATGCGGCGGGCCGTCTTCAAACAACCATTTTAATGATCGGCGTTCATGTGGGAAGCCCTCACCACATCACATCGCTGTCGACGCCGTCCAGAGCCTCGGCGATCCGGCGGCGCGTGCCCGGGCTGATCCCGTCTGGCAGGGCGTCGGGGGCGAACCAGCCGACCGCGTGGATCTCGCCCTGGGCCGAGGCCTCGCAGGGTTCCCAGGCGTCGATGCGATAGACCAGCACGTGGTCGCCGGGATGGCGCGGCTCGTTGGAATGCACCGACAGCAGCAGCGGCCGGCCCAGCACGCGGACCCCGGCCTCTTCCTGCAGTTCCCGCGACAGCGCCAGCTGGGCCGTCTCGCCCCGCTCGACCCCGCCGCCGGGCAGGTACCAGCCGGGAATATAGGTGTGCTGGATCAGCAACACCCTGCCTTCGCCATCGGTGACCAGCCCGCGCACCCCCAGCGTCAGCCCGCGGTTCCAGCGAAACCAGGCATAGACCAGGGGGCGGGTGAAGGGTTCGATGCGACGGCGCCAGAGCATGGCGGGGAGGATAGCCGTCCTTGCCCGCCGGGCCCAACCGAACTATGATCTGATCAGCTAGTCAGATGGAGCCTGCGATGGGCAATCTCAGCTGGAAACTCGAAGACGCCAAGGCGCGCTTCAGCGAAGTGGTGCGCCTGGCCCGCAGCCAAGGCCCGCAACGGGTGACCGTGCGCGGCAAGGACGCCGTGGTGGTGATGAGCGTCGAGGACCTGGAACGCCTGTCGCCACCCGATCCGGCCCGACTGTCGCTGGTCTCGTTTCTGGAAGGCCTGCATCTGGATGGGCTGGATCTGGAGCGCGAACCCGACCACGGCCGAGACTTGGAATTATGAAGGGTGGGGACCTGTGAACGGCTGGCTGATCGACACCAATGTCATCGCCGCCCTGATCAATCCGAACGGCGCGCCCAGCGTGAAGGCCTGGGCCGCAAACCAGCCGGAGGCGCGGATGTTCATCAGCGTGCTGTCGCTGGGCGAATACGACAAGGGCATCCACAACCTGCCGGCCGATCGTCCCGACCGCTCGCGCTACATCGCGGCCCGCGACGCCCTGGCGGGGCGGTTCGCCGGCCGCACCCTGTCGGTCAGCGATCCGGTGGTGCGCCGCTGGGGCGAGATCTCCGGCGCGGTCAAGCGGCGGACGGGTCAGGCGACCGCCGTGATCGACACCCTGCTGGCCGCGACGGCGCTGGAACACGATCTGTTCCTGGTCACCCGCAACACCCGCGACGTCCAGGACAGCGGCGCGGCGGTGTTCAATCCCTGGACCGACGATCCCGCCGATTTTCCATTGGCGTGAGCCCGCTCTTGCCCCCGGCGCCCCGCCTCGCTAAAGCCGCAGGACCCTTGGTCTTCAATGGAGCCGCGTCATGATCGCTATCCTCGTTATCGGCGCCTTCATCGGCGTCTTCCTGGCCCTCAACTACTTCGAGTTTGGCCGTCTCGACTAAGCCGGCCATGAGCCCGGACCGCGTGCGGGAACGGGGCGCGGCCCTGGTCACCGGCGCGGGGCGTCGGATCGGCCAGGCCCTGGCGCTGGAGGCCGCGCGCGCCGGCTATGACGTGGCCGTGCATCATCGCGGCCCCGAAAGCCAGAATGGGGCCAGCGAGGCCGCCGAAACGGTGGCCGCTATCCAGGCCCTGGGTCGCCGCGCTCTCGCGGTCTCGGCCGAGTTGTCGGACGAGACCCAGGTCGCTGGCCTCATCGCCCGCACAGCGCTGCTGGGCCCCCTGACCCTGCTGGTCAACAGCGCCTCCAGCTTCAGCGACGACCGGGTCGGCTCGCTGGACCGCGCTTTGTGGGACAGCCATATCGAGACCAATCTGCGGGCGCCGATCGTGCTGGCGGAAGCGTTCGCGGCGGCTTTGCCCCAGGACGCCGAGGGCCTGATCGTCAATATCGTCGACCAGCGCGTCTGGCGGCCCAATCCCCAGTTCTTCAGCTACAGCCTCAGCAAGGCCGGCCTGTGGTGGGCGACCCAGACCCTGGCCCAGGCCCTGGCCCCGCGCATCCGCGTCAATGCGATCGGTCCGGGCCCGACCCTGCCCAATATCCATCAGGCCCCCGGCGAGTTCGAGGCCGAGGCCGCCGGCACCCTGTTGCAGCGCCGCGCCACCCCGGACGACCTGACTGCCGCCTTGCGCTATCTGATTGACGCACGGGCGGTCACGGGCCAGATGATCGCCGTGGACGCCGGGCAGCATCTGGCCTGGCGCACGCCCGACATCGTCGCACCCTAAGAAAGGGCGCTGCTTGGCCGCCTCTCCCCTCGCCGAAAACACCGCCGATACGGCTCCAGTCGCTCGCGTGGTCGTGACCAAGGTCTTCGTGCGCGCGCTCAAGGTGGAAGCCTGGATCGGGGTCTATGACCACGAGCACGGTCGCCGCCAGCCGCTGGTCATCGATGTCGAGCTGGACGTCGCGGCCAGCCACTGCGAGCGCCTGGGCGACACCGTCAATTACGAGACCATCGGCCAGGCCGCCCGGACCATCGCCGACGAGGGCCATATCGACCTGGTCGAGACCTTCGCCGAGCGTCTGGCCCAGGCCTGTTTCGCCGACGCGCGAGTCACCCGCGCCCGGGTGCGGGTCGAAAAGCCCCTGGCCCTGGCCCCGCACGCCGCCGCCGCCGGCGTGGAAATCACCGCCGTCCGCGCATAATGGATCCGACCCACAGCGCCCGCCTCGCGCCGCTCCAGCCGCAAACGGTCTGGACGCTGAAGGACGGGACGCTGGTCGAGACGCGCGGCCTGCGCGTGCGCGGCTTTCCCCTCAGCGCCCTGACCCGCTTTCGCCTGGCCGCCGCGCCCCGGGGCGGCCACCGCCGCGTGCTGCAGCTGAGCTTTGGCCGCGCCAAGGTGGTCATCATCGCCCAGAGCTATGCCGGACCCGGCCATGTCGAGGACCGGCTGGAGAGCTTCTCGACCGTCGTGCGGGGCCTGGCGCGCCAGGCCGCCGACGCCGCCCCCGCCGCCCGCTTCGACCTGGCCCGCGTCGAGGCCCGTCCGGCCCTGACCTGGGTCGCCGGCTTGCTGGCCATCGGCGTCGTCGCCCTGCTGGTCTCGTCGCTCGGCGCCGGCATGGCTGCGGTCGGAATCGACATGGCCGCGCGGATGGGCTTCGTGCTGATCCTGCTGCTGGCCGCCCTGCCCTGGCTGTCGCGCGGCGACGGCTTTGATCCGCGCGACCCGCCCAGGGACCTGCTGCCTTAGGAACGCGGCGCCCAGGGTTACGGGACCTTCATTTGCATCGATCGCCGATAAGGACGATCCTTGGGACATCATCGTTTTCCGAGGTTCAGCTTCACCGTGACCGATCTCGACCCCGCCGTCCCGCCGGCCCTGCAGGATGACAAGACCCTGCCGATCGTCGTCTACGCCCTGCATCTGGTGGGGCTGGTGACTGGCGTCACATCGGTGATCGCCGTCGTTCTGGCCTATGTCAGCCGCAAGAACGCGCCAGCATGGGTTCAAAGCCACTACGAGTTCGCCATTCGCACCTTCTGGCTGGCCGTGCTGTTTGCCATCGTTGGCGCGGTGCTGAGCGTGATCGGCATCGGCTTCGTGATTCTGGCGGCGATCGGCGTTTGGGTCGCGGTGCGTTGCATCGTCGGCCTGTCCCTGCTGATCAAGGGCCAGCCGTACCCCACCCCCAAGAACTGGATGCTCTGAGCCATGACCGACGTTTCAACCCCTGGTCAGCCGCCCACGGTCCGCGCCGAAGAGGACAAGGTCCTGCCGGCCGTCGTCTACGGCCTGTATGTGCTGGGTTTCGCCAGCTGCGCGGCCACCACCATCGTCGGCCTGATCGTGGCCTATGCCAACCGGTCGACGGCGGGACCGATCAACGAGAGCCACTACACCTTCGCCATCCGCACCTTCTGGCTGACCATCGGCTGGTTCCTGATCGGTCTTGTGCTGTTCATCCTGGGCCTGCCGCTGTCGATCCTGCTGGTCGGCATACCGGTGGTGGCGGCCGGCGCCATGATCATGGGCCTGGTCGGCGTGTGGTTCGCGGTCCGCTGCGGCGTCGGGATCTACTATCTGGCGCGCGGCGAAGCCTATCCCAGACCCCGGACATGGCTGATTTAGAGGCGCCTTTCGCGGCCGGCGCCCTGCGGAGCGTCGTCTTCCCGCACCCACTTCCCCTGCCAGTTGAGACGGCTCGACGGCAGGGCCCGGCTCGGCTGACCTGTGGCTCCTGGCGAATGGACGTCTTGGAGGGGGCGGCATGCTGGCTCGCATCGTAGGGATCATCTTGGGGACGATCCTGGCGACGTCGGGATACGTGGTCGCGGGCTGGGGGCAGCTGGGAAGCTGGGCCGCGCATCTCGATCTCGGACCGTTTGAGCCGCATCGACCATTGGCCGGCGCGGCGGCGGCGATACTCGGGGGAGTATTCGTCGTCGCCGCCCTGACGCCTCGCCCCAAGCCGAAGCGGCGAAAGACGGGTCCGGTCGTCCTGGACCTCGAAAGCGGCCTTGAAGCCGTGCCGGTCATCGCGCCGGCCCAGGACTTTGCGCCCATCGCCACGCCCGTGCTCAACGTCTCGCCGGCGCCCGCTCCGGCCCAAGAGGCTCGGCAGACCCAGGCGGCACCTGCGCAGGCCAAGCCCGCCGCCCCCCCAGGCGATACCTTTACCCACCTGCGCGAGCGCATGATCGCCCTGACCCAGGCCGAATCCTGGCCCGAGGCGGCCCGGCTGCTGATCGCCATGAAAGGTGCCGCCAGCGGCGACCGCGAACTGGCCACCGTCTATCGCGACCTGGGCGATTTTGCGCGCAGCCAGGGCCAGATGGACGACGCCGCCGAGGCCTATGACACCGCCGTCTCCCACGCCCGCGACGCCCTGCGCGCCGCGCCCGGCGACCTCAACGCCATGGAACTGCTGGCCGGAACCCTGGCCGGAGTGGGCGACGTGGCCGAGACCGAGGGCCGCCTTGACGACGCCCTGTCGGCCTTCGAGGAATCCCTGGCCCTGCGCCGATCGAGCGGCGGCCGCGAAGCCGGGGACCCGGGGGCCCAGCGCGCCCTGTCGGTATCGCTCGAGCGCCTGGCCGACCTGCGTGAAGATCGCGGCCACCGGATGCGGGCGCTGGACCTCTATCGCGAAAGCTATGACGTCGCGGCGCGGCTGGCGGCCGCCGACCCGGCGCGGTTCGGCTCGGACCTGGCCTTGACCCGCCAGCGGCTGGCCGAGCTGGAAGCCAAGGTCTCGACGTAGGACTTGGCAAGTCCACTGGAAATTTCAGCGGTCAACGGACGAAATTTCATCGCATATTGATGAGCGTATTCCCTGTCCGCCGCACGAAGACATACAGCATAGCGGCTCCATTCGTGCAGATGTGCGGCCTCATGCTCGGCAATTAACGAACATGAATTTCGTTTAATGATTACAGAGATATAATAAACTTTCTGCCTTGTAACTTGAGATGAGAGCAACAGACCGGCAGAGCTCTCCTTCGAAAGTTCGAGGGGAAACCGATGACCAGAACCATTCTGCTGGCCACCACAGCGCTTGCCCTGACCGTCGGCTCGGCCTCCGCCGCCGAGGCGTCGCAAACGGCCGAAACGCCGGCCAGCGCAGTCGCGGGCGACGCCGCTCAACCCGGCGCCCTGGTCTTCCAGCCCGACTTCTTCGCCGCCCAGCGTCCCAACACCGCCCTGGACATGATCAACCGCGTGCCGGGCTTTTCGGTCAATGACGGCTCGGGCGCGCGCGGTTTCGAGGGCGCGGTCGGCAATATCCTGATCAACGGCAATCGCCCGGCCTCCAAGAACGACACCGGCTCCAGCGTGATGTCGCGCACCCCCGCCAACCAGGTCGAGCGGATCGAACTGATCCGTGGCGGCGCGGCCGGCGTCGACATGCAAGGCTATTCGGTGGTCGTGAACGTGATCCTCAAGACCACCGCCAGCCGCCAGTCGATCCTGACCCTGAACGCGTCGCTGTTCGACGGCGGGCACGACGTCTTTGGCGGCTCCTACCAGTTCACCGCCCGCGACGGCGAGCGCAGCTGGGGGGTCACCCTGTCGGACGGCATCGGCACCAGCGACTCCAACGGCCCGGGCCGCACCATCCGCCGCGACGGGACCGGCGCGGTGACCCGCGACGAATTCTATCAGAACGACGGCTGGGGCGGCGGCCGCTCGATCCGCGGCAATTTCAACGGCCCCGTGGCCGGCGGCAAGCTCGACGCCACCGCCCGCTACGGCGTCGGCGACTGGCAGGAAGTGAGTCGGCAGCGCTCGCCCTTGGCCCTGCGCGAAAGCGACTACCACTACGAAGACAGGGACGGCGAGCTGGGCCTGACCTGGACCCGTCCGATCACGCCTGGCTGGACGCTGGAGACCCGTGCGATCCACGAGTTCGAGATCTTCGACCAGGTCTCGACCGGCAAGGAGACGCTGGGCGCCGTCGCCCGTCCCGAACAGAGGTTCAGCGCCGAAGGCGAATCGTCCGAGTCGATCTTCCGCGCCCTCGTGCGCAGCGAGCGCTCGGCGTCCCTGACTCTCGAGCTCGGCGGCGAGATCGCCTACAACATGCTTGAGGTCAACCAGGCCTTCACCCAGGGCGGCGTCGCCGTGCCCCTGCCCTCGGCCTCGGTCAAGGTCGAGGAAACACGCGGCGAGGCCTTTTCCAAGGCCACCTGGCGGGTGAACCCCAAGCTCAGCGTGGAGGGCGGCCTGCGGCTGGAAACCTCGACCATCAAGCAGTCGGGCGACGCCAATCAGGAAAAGAGCTTCTTCTTCGCCAAGCCGCGCCTGCTGGCCACCTGGACGCCCGCCGACAAGAACCAGGTCCGGTTCCGCTTCGAGCGCGAACTGGGCCAGCTGGACTTCGAAGACTTCGCCGCCTCGGCCGAGCTGG
>JANOSS010000179.1:0-22317 GCA_031415995.1 Caulobacter sp.
TCGGTCCAGGTGTAGTCGGCGGACCAGTGATAGCCGCCTTCGACCTTGCCCGAGGCCGTCAGCTCGACGCCCTTCATCTTGGAATCGCCGATATTGCGATAGCTGATGATCGGCAGGCTGGTGGCGGTGGGGGCGATGTCCAGCTGTGACGTGGACGGATGGCCCTTCACGTCCTCGGTCTTCTGCACGAACACCGAAGCGCCGATCTTGGCGTTCAGGGCCGGCAGGGCGCGGTCGTAGCCGATCTCGTAGTTGGTGACGATCGAGGGCTGCAGGTTCCGGTTGCCGATGACGCCGATGGTGAACGGGCCTTGGACGACCTTCAACTGCACGGCGCCAAGATCGACCAGGGTCGGAACCTGGACACCCTTGGCAATGGTGACGCGGAGCGAGTCAAAGCCGGTCGGACGATAGACCACGCCCAGATTGTAGCTGGCCTCTTCGATCGAGCGATCCCAGTTAGCGTTGGTCACAACCGGATAGCCGGCCGGGAACGTGCCCGAGCGTTCCAGGTCCAGTTTGTCGAAGCGCACGGCGGCGGTGGTCGACAGCTTGTCAGTGACGGCCCAGTTCCACATGCCCGAAGCGGCCAGGACATCGTACGACACCATGCCGCCGGCGATCGGGGCGGTATTGACCTCGTTATGGCGATATTCGGCGCCGATCCGGAAGGTGTGCTTGGCCCCGACCTTGAACAGGTCTTGGGCGCTGACCACGGTGATCTCGTTGTCGAACTTGGCCACCTGACCCGCGACCACGTGCTTGGCCGACAGGGTGTTCTGGTAGATCGACAACTCCAGCGAGCCCAGCTTGGTTTCCGATGCCAAGGCCCCCTTGATCGAGGTCGTGACATATTTGGTCGGCGAATAGCTGTTGTTGGACACCAGTTCGCTGATCTGAACGTTCGACCACGAGCCTTCGATACGCAGCTCGGTCTTGTCGGTCAGCTGGGTCAGGGTATCGAGATTGGCCGAGACCTTGGCCGGGTCGTTGAGCAGGTTATTGCTCAGACCGGCGACGGTGTTCTTCCACTCGTCCATCTGGGAAGCGCCGGCCGACAGGCGGGCCGAGAACTTGTCGCCCAGCTTCACGGTCTTGACGGCCGAGATCTCCTGGTGACCGCCGACGCCAGCGCGGACGGTGACCGAGCCGACATTGTCGAACTTGGGGTTGAAGGTGATGATGTTGACCACGCCGCCCACAGCGTTGAAGCCGAACAGGGCGCTGTTGGGACCCTTGACGACTTCGATCTGGCGGATTTCTTCCAGCTGCACCGGCAGAGTCGCCCAGGCGGTGTAGCCATAGTGGTCGAGATAGACCTGACGACCATTGATCAGCACCAGCAGACGCGGCGACATCGCCGTGTCATAGCCGCGGACGCTGATGTCCGAACCGGCGGCCCCGGCGTTCAGCACGTCCAAGCCCGAGACGCGGCTCAGGAGGGTGGGCAGGTCGGTCGCGCCCGAGCGCTTGATGTCGGCGGCGGAAATGATTTCCATCGCGACAGGCGCTTCGGTCGAGCGCTGCGGTGAGCCCGTGGCGCTGGTGGTGACCGGCTCGTTGAACAGTTGCTCCATGGCGCCGTAGTCGATCGACTGGGCGGAAGCGGCGGTGGCCGAAGCCAGGATGATCATGCCGACTGAAGCGCCGGCGAAGAGATTGTTTTTCATGAGTTTGTCTCGTTCGTTCGCTGGGGTCAGACTTCGCGGATCATCATGCGGAAGGCGGCTTTGAAGACCGCGCCGACTGCGGCGGCGGCCGAACGGCTGACGACGATTTCCACCTTGGGGTCGGCCGAGACACTCATCACACAGGCGCCGCTGGTAACGCAGGAAACATCCGAACCGATCGTGATGATCTTCTTGCCCTTGGCGGCGGCGCCGACCGGGCCGGCATTGACGCCGGTGGTGATGTAGAGCGCCGCGACACCCGAGACGCCGGCGACGTCGCCGGCTTCGACAGGCTTGCCGACCAGCGTCAGCGCGCCGGCGCTGAGGCCCGCGCCGATCGCGGCCATGATGGCGTTCTTTTCGGCGACAGAGGCCGGCTTGGACGGATCGAAGACGACGCCCAGCGTGGCTTTGCCGGTCGGGCCGTTTTCCAGGAAGGTGAGCGCGCGGCCCGCGACCTGCAGGTCCTTGGCGGCGTCGGCGTGAGCGCTGATCGGCGCGGCGATGAGCGCCATGGCGCATACCGCCAGGACGCCGGACTTGGTCTTCTTCAACATGCTGTCTATCCCCTGCCCAATTTCATTCGGGCTTTCCTGGGGGAGAAAGAGCCAGATTAGTGAACAGAGCGTAACCCAGTTTCGGATAACGGCATTATCTGCGCCCACCAGAGGTCAACTTGTAAGTAATTTGGCGCGCCCAAAATGGGTTTATGATCATTGTTGTAGAAAATTTGCAATTCAATGGCGCATCTATACATGACAGACGAATATGTAGAGATCGATATTTGTCTACTTATCTTGTGCTGTCGTAAAATTGACAATTTTCCGGTGGGGCAGCAAGAAGAGGAAGAGATATTCGCGTCAGGCAATCCCGCTGTGGTGCACGGAAATAGCTAAAACGGACATTTTGTCGCATTGGCCCCAAAATCGTCGAAGTTGGCCGGCCGGGCTCAGTCCGGAGTCGATTTTGGCTTTCGCATGCGGCGAGACGGTGGGCGACGCTGCCCGTGGTCCCACGGATCCGTCGATGCGCGAAACGCCTGGCTTCATGTCCGGAGCGGCCCTTCCGTGGCCCCATGAACCGGAGCCTCTCGCAAGAGCGGGCATAGGCAGGCCCGGGGCTCCATCAATGGGGAGCCCTGGTTCCTTGCTCAACGCCTTGTCTTCAAGCCAAGCGGAATCCGCCTGGCTTGAAAAAGGCTTCTAGAAGAAACGCTCGCCGATCCGGATGGTATCGCCCGGGGCGACCGTGACGGTCGGATCCAGCGTTAGCTTCTGCTCTTCGGACGCGCCGTTGCGCTTGACGAAGACCTGCTTCTTGTCGGCGCGGTAGGTATAGCCGCCGGCCGTGGCGACGGCGTTCATCACCGTAAGGCCCGAGGTGTAGGGATAGGTGCCGGGCTTGCTGACTTCACCAAGGATATAGAACGGGCGGAAGGTCAGAACCTCGGCGTTGACGCGCGGGTCCTTCAGATACCCATCGCTCAGCGAGGTCTGCACGGCTTGCTGGAACTGGCTGAGGGTCAGGCCCGCAGCCTTGACCTCGCCAATCAGCGGCAAGGACACCAGGCCGCTGCCCGCAACGAAAAACTCGCCCGATAGGGTGGGTTCGCCATAGACGGTGACCCGGACCTTGTCGCTGGATCCCAGCAGATAGGCGCCGTCCTGCGCGGCGGCGGGAGGGGGCTGCTGCCTGGCGTGCGCTGGCGCGGCGCCCAGGGTCCCGAGGACAAGCACACTCGCCAACAGGACAAAGAGCCAATTTAGGTTTCGTCTGACGATAGTCATCGGATTGAAGTCTCTGAATAAGCGCGTCCCTGCCCGCGTGTCATGGCACGGGTGCACAGCAGCGACAAGCATGCGACTCAAGCTCGGCGAGACTTTCGCGCCTGAAGAACGACCGGCGATCCCTCAATCAGGCGAACTGCGGTGAGAACGCCCGTCGCATAGGCTCCGGTATCAATATTGATACGGTCAGGACCGATGAAGGGCTCCTCGTCGGGCGTATGGCCATGGACGACGACGCAGGGCAGCCGGTGAGGTTGCGAGAGAAAGTCGTTTCGGATCCACATCAGATCCTCGGGCGTCTGACGGTCCAGAGGCACGCCTGGCCGCACCCCCGCATGGGCGAAGAAGTAGTCGCCATAGGTCGCCGACAGTTCCAGCGCCTGCAGGAACGCCACGTGACTGGCCGGCACCTGGGTCTGGAAACTGGCCTGGATGTTGCGCCAGGCGTCCTGATCCACCCGACCGATCGGCCGAGCCACGCCATAGGAGGTCATGGTGTCGGCGCCGCCGAACTCGACCCAGGCTGCGCCGGCCTCGGGATTGTCGAGGAACGACAGCATGGTTTGCTCGTGGTTGCCCATCAGGGCGCGAACCTCGAAGACGCCCTGCTGGGCCGAGGCTGCGGTTAATGCGATCAGCCGCTCGATGACCCCGCGCGAGGCCGGGCCGCGATCCACATAGTCGCCGACGAACACCAGGACGGGACGGTCATCGCGACCCAGCGCGGCGAAATCCTGCGCGATTACGTCCAGAAGCTCATCCATCAGGTCCAGATGGCCGTGGATGTCGCCAATCGCATAGACGACGCGCCCTCCCGTCGAGGCGGCGGCCACAGGGCTGGGCTTGGGCCGGAAAAACTTGAATTTCATCACCTGTCCACTCGGGCGCTTCAACCGCCCACTGAGGCGGGATGCAACTTGCCTGAGACGGGGAGCTCCATCAACCACCCGCCAAACAACCTTACCCGCGAATATACCACACTCTAATACGCCATGTTCACCACAGTTATTGTCACGTCATTATTGCTAATATCTTAGTTACCATTTGTATTCATTTCCAAATCACCAGTCTTTTTAAGCTGATAATTGGGCCTTAATTGCATTGTTACATCGTCATTAAGGGCGATGTTTCGATGAATATGCTCAAACAGCTCACCACGTTGGCCAGCGTTGCTTTCGTTTTGGCCGGCGCTACGGCTGCAAACGCTGAAGCCCGGTCCTTCATGGCGCGTGGCGACACGGTCCAGGCCCCTCCGGGCTTTACCCTTATGTGCGAGCGCGACCAGACGGCCTGCGAAGCGGCCGTCGCGATGGCCGCCCCGACCGCAACCTTGGCGATGTCGGCCCTCAGCACCTCGTCTCTAGGGCGGACCTGGCCGATGGCCATGGCCGCCGCCGAGCGCCGGGCCTCCGACGCCGCCCGGGACGCCGCCGGGCTGGGCCTGGTCATGGTTGAAACCCTGCAGGCCTATCAGCCTGAGGCGGTCGAGGACTTTCTGCCCGCAGGCGTGCTTCGTCCCGTCGCCCCTGCCCCGACCGTGGCCCCGGTCGTGCTGGCCGCCGGTCCGGCCCAACTCGGCAAGGGACAACTGAAGCTGATCACCAGCATTAATCGCGACGTGAACCGCGAAGTTAGAAAGGCCAACGACTTCGATCTCTATGGGATGCCGGAGTACTGGACCCTGCCGCAGGTCGTCGACGGCAAGATGTATGGCGACTGCGAGGACTATGCCCTGGAGAAGCGCCGTCGCCTGATCGAGGCCGGCGTGTCCGCCGAAGCCCTGTCGATGGCTGTTGTCGTCACCCGCCGCGGCGAGCGTCATGCGGTTCTGGTTGTGGCGTTCGAGACCGGAGATGTGGTGCTGGACAACCTGACCCCGTGGCCCACCCCCTGGGCCGCCCTCGGCTATACCTGGATCCAGCGCCAGGTCGCCGGCTCCAACGCCTGGACCACCGTCAGCTAAAGCGTTTTCCGACGAGGTCGGATGCCAGTTCGTCGTCAGAAAATGCTTTATGACAAAACACTAGCGCCTTTAGTGAACAAGGGCCCCGGCCCGCGCCAAGGCCATACGCAAGGATAGGGAGCCGGGCGCATCCCAGGCCTGGGCCGCTTCGCGGCGCTCGCTCCCGCCTTGGGCGGTCAGCCTGCGATTACTGGCAGCGAAAAGCCCCGGAGGATGCTCCGGGGCTTTCGGTATTCCGGGCTGGAGGGTGGTGACTAGACCGCCAGGCCGATCGCCTCAATCGCCAGTATCCAGAGGCCTGTGGACACGACAGCGGCCCACAGCCATCCGATAGCGCGCGGCAGGCGCTTGACGCCCGCGACGGTCGTCCCGGTCACAGAGTGCATTGCGGAAAGATTGGCCGGGATCATCGACATGGTGGCGCTCCTGTGACGACCAGCCTAGGGAGCGAGCGCTAAATTCGCGCTAACGAACAGAGTTTACGCAGCGCTAACGTTATCTATAGTTAACTGGCGGTTTAGAAGTGACGCCGCCGCCGCAGTGCGATAAATGAGCTGTGGGCGGCGTGGGAATGTTTCTCATCCCAGTGCATGGTGGGGATCACGCGGTGAGTGAGGCCTGGAACACGGAAGTTCTTAAGGGTAACACCGCGACGTTTCTACCGCGTGTGGCTGTCGACCCGATGAAACGTCTCTGTGACGTTTTTGCGTCGGGTTTACTACTGATCTTCTTTTTGCCGATCCTTTTGCTCGCCGCTCTGCTGATCCGGCTGGAATCGCGCGGCCCCGCCTTGTTTCGCCAGACGCGCGGCGGCCTCAACGGCAAGACCTTCACCATTTACAAGCTGCGCTCGATGCGCTGCGAGGAGAACGGTGACACTGTCGTGCAGGCTAGGCGCGACGACGATCGCGTCACCCGCATTGGCAAGATCATCCGCGCCACCAGCATCGACGAACTGCCACAGCTGCTGAACGTCCTCAAGGGCGACATGTCCCTGGTGGGGCCTCGCCCTCACGCCCAGGCGCATGACGCCTTTTATGGCGCGCTGATCCCGGCCTATCAGATGCGCTTCCAGGCGCGCCCGGGCCTTACGGGCCTGGCCCAGATCAAGGGCCTGCGCGGCGCGACCAACGACGTGGACGACATGTCCAGCCGCGTGAAGGCCGACATCGACTATATCGACAACTGGTCACTGCTAACCGACCTTCGCATCATGCTGCTGACGGTGCCGCACCTGTTGCTGGCCGAAAACGCCTACTAGCGCGCAAGCGCCCGTGGCGGGCTCCGAGGGTGGCCGCAGCAATTCGACGCTTTCGGCAGACGCTATCTTTCAGAGGTCAAGAGCCAAGGGCCGGATGATTGGGGGCGTCGGGGCCTAATGAGCCGCCGCGCCGTCGAACTTCCCCAGACACGCCGTCCTCGCACGCTCGGTTAGCGGACCGGCGGCGGCTCCACGCGCAGCACGGCGATCTGCAAGGCCATGCCAACCCGACCAGTCGGATTGACCAGGGCGTTGGCCATGGCGACAAAGCGCTTGGGCTGCCTCTGACGCCGCCATTCGGTCTGGAACTGATAGATCGCAGACTGCCGGCCGGCAGCGCTAAGCTCTCCCCAGTGCTCATAGGCGAACGTCGTCCGACGGCTAAACAGGCTGGTCTGCAACGGGGCTACCGCGAAAGAGTGCTCAAGGGCCAGATTGGAGGCCTCCTGACGCCCCAGGGCGGTGTCCACCGAGGCGCGGCGCAGCCAGGCGGCTCCCGAGGCAGGGCGCTGACCGACCTCGCGCGCGCTGAGCCGATCCAGGCGATCCAGCTCGGCGGCGTCCGGCCTGGGCTGAGCGAGCCCTGTCTCGATGCGGCGCGCCAGAGCCTCGGCCGGAGCGGTGGGCCAGGCGGTGAGATCACCACCAAATCGCGAAGCGAGCATGGGCGCCGTGACTAGGACCGAGGCCAGCACGACGGTGCCCGCCGCGACGCCGGCTCCCCATGAAATCCGCAGGTCAGGCGATCGCGCCAGCCCCGATCCAGCCGCCATCGATCCGACGACGCCGAGGATGAGAACCGCGAGCGCCTGGATGGCCGGAACCTGCAGGGCAAAATCGGTGACGCCATGCAGCAAGAAGACCAGAGCCGCACAGGCCGTGGCCCTGGCCCAGGTCGCAGTCGTGCCTTCGCGCAGGCCGCCGCGCAGGATCGGCCAGATCAAAACGAGGAACAGCAGCGCCATGACAACCGCGCCGACCACCCCGCCTTCCTCCAGCCACTGGAGATAGAGGTTGTGAACAGCGCGGACGTCGAACAGGACGCGCAGGTTTTCCTGGGTCGCCACCAGCTGGTTAACAGTTGGAAACGATCCCAGACCGAATCCGAACCAGGGCGAGGACTGGAAGGCCTCCCAGTGCGGCGCGAAGATCGCGGTCCGCACAGAGATATCCTGCTCGGTGTTGTTGAGCCGTTCGGCGACCAGTTCGGTGCTCCGCAGGCTCAGAGCCCCAATCACCAGGAGCAGCGCCATGGCGCCCAGTCCGGCGACCACGCGGAAGCGCTGACGCTGGGCGATCGCCTCCCCGACCAGCATCAGGCCAAGGCCGACCAGGGTCGCGGCCAGGCCGGCGCGAGAAGCGGTCAGAAGCAGGGCGGTCAGCAGCACCCCGACAATGGCCATGCAAGCTACAGCCTCGGGATCGCCGCGCCTGAGCATGGCCAGACCCCGCTGACGGCGAAGCCGATTGGCGGTCGCCGCGACGGCCAGCAGCAAACCACCGCCAAACACCGTGGCGGCGCTGTTGGGGCTTAGCAGGGTCGCGACCAGACGGGTCGAGCGGCGCAGGCCGATGTGATCCAGAAAGGCCAGGGTGGCATAGACGCCGACCGCCATGATCGCGATCCGCAGGAACCAGCGTCCACGGGCTTCGGAAACGCCGATGATCCGCGCGCCCACGAACAGGCAGGCCAAGCCGAGAAGCTGGACAAGGTTGAGCCAGACGGCGGAGCGATCCACGGTAATGGCCTCCGGGCGCTCGGGCACATAGGCCCAGACGGGATGGGCGCCGCCCGGCCCCCAGGGGCTCAGCGCCCACAAGACCGCGATCAGCAACAGCCCGAAAAGCGGGACCTGGATCGCCATGCCCCGCAGCCGCGCCAGATCGCGCCTGGCCCAGTGGCAGGTAGCCAGGAGACCGATCAGGAACGCCGCATAGACGCCGCTGAACAGGCAGGCCGTAGCGATCTCGCTGGCCCCAAAGGCGATGACTGCCATGAAGACCAGTGCGAGAAGAACGCCGACGGCGACCTTCTCGGACATGGCCAAGCGACGGACTGCGCCGCGGCCTGCATGGGCGGGCGACGCGGCTGCCGGCCGCGCCCGCGTCCTAGTCGGCATAGTACTTGCGGTAGCTCTTGTAATAGTAGTCGGCACCGCCGTAGCCGTAGCGCGTCTGGGCCTTCAGATCGACCTGGGTCAGGGCAAGACCCGCAAGGAAGACGCCTCGACCCTGCAGCAGGCCGATGGCGGCGGTGATGGCCTTGACCGGGGTCTTCTTCCAGCGCGCCAGCATGACCACGGCGTCGGTATGCGGCGCCAGGATGCGAGTATCGGCAATGGCCAGCAGCGGCGCGGTGTCGAGCAGAACGACGTCGAAGCGATTGCGCAGTTCACCCAGCAGACGCAGCATGGCGGGCGAGCCCAGGACGTCGCGCGGCGTATAGGCCGACTTGGTCAGAGCCAGAACCATGGCACCGCTCGGATCGGAGATCAAAGCCTGATCAAGGGTACAGACACCGTTCAGCACCTCGAGAAGACCGAGGGACGGAACCTCCGGCAGGAAACGATTGATGGCGCTCTGACGCAGATCGCAGTCAACGATGATCACATTGGCACCCGAGGTCGCCAGGGTGCGTGCCAGGGAGAAGGTGGTGGTGGTCTTGCCCTCGCCTGGCAGCGACGAGGTGACCGCGATGACTTTCACAGCCTCGCCGACCTTCGAATAGAGGATGGCCGCTCGCAGCTTGCGGAAGCTTTCGGAGAAGGTCGAGAGCGGCTTGGCCAGCAGGTAGTCCGGCGGACTCAAGTCCCGCGCCAGCTTGGCGTCATCGATCGCCGAGCTCAGCAGCGGGATCGACCCCAGATACGGCAGGCCGATACGGCGCTCCACCTCATCTTCGGTGAAGATACCCGCCATCAGGATCTCGGCCAGCACCACCGACGCGGCGCCGGCGCCCAGGGCCAGAACCAGACCCAGGGCCAGGTTCAGCGAAGGCTTGGGATAGCTGGGAGCCGTCGGGATCTTGGCGCGCGACACGACGCGGGCGTCGGCCTGCTCGATGCCCTGGCTGCTGGAGGTCTGCTTGAAGCGGGCCAGCAGGGACTCATAGAGCGTGCGGACGGACTCGGCCTTGCGCTCCAGTTCGCCAAGGCGGATGCCGGCGCGGTTGTTGCCCGCCAAGGCGCCCTTGGACGCCGAGACGCTGCCGGCCATCGAGCCGGTGCGTTGACGCGCCACCTGGGCCTGGGCTTCCAGGTTGGAGATGATGCGGCGGATTTCGGCCTGGATCTGACCGTCGATGTCCGTCAGTTCGCGTTTGGCCTTGAGCAGGTCAGGGTGGCGATCGCCATAGCGGCCGCTCATGTCCGCCACCTTGGCGCTCTGTTCGGCGCGCTGCTTGCGCAGTTGCTGAACGACAGGCGAGTTCAGCGACTCGCCGACGTCTTCGCCGGTGCTGCCGCGGGCCAGCTGGTTGCGGGCGATGTTGAGGCGGGCGTCGGACTCGGCCTGCTGGGCGCGGGCCGAAGCCAGTTGCTGGTTCAGGCCCGAGATCTCCTGCTCGGTCAGGGTCGCGCCCTCGGCGCTCATCAGATTATTGGCGATCTTGTATTGCTGAACGGCGGCCTCGGCCACCTGCAGCTGGTCGCGCAGCTCGGCGACGCGGGTGTCGAGCCATTCGTTGGCCTTGGCCGTGGCGTCGAACTTGGCCTCGAGTTGTTCGGTCAGATAGAGGTCCGCAAAGGCGTTGGCGATCTTGGCCGACGCTTCGGGATTGGTGTGGGTGTACTCGACCGAGATCAGATAGGTCAGGCCGGAGCGGCGAACCTTCAGGCCCTGAAGCAGGTTGTCGACGACCTGTTCCTGCTCGCGCTGAGCCTCGACGGACCCGACGACGGCGGTCGGAGCGACCACCGTCTTGACCCAGGGCAGCCACGACCCAACGCCCTTGGCGCCGGGGGCATTGGGATTGAAGTAAGGATCCTGAGACAGCTCCAGCTGCTTGACCACGCGCGCCGCCAGGGACCTGGATTTCAGGACCTCCACCTCGGTGTCGACCACCGAGGAATCCGCCGGTAGACCCGACAGAACCGCGCTCATGTCGGCGACCTGCTCCTTGCGGACGTCCAGCATGACCTGGGCGGTCGCCGTGTAGCGCGGTGTTTCCTGCAGGGTGTAGAGCAGCACCGCAACGAACACCGCCAGTGCGACAGCCGCGAAAAGGCGCAGCCGGCGACGGAAGGTGGCGATCGCGATGTTCAGATCAAAAGACATCGCTCCGGCGCTAGGCGCCGGAGCGTGTTGGGTCTCGAAGGAAGAGCCGTCCATGGGTACTCTCAATGGGGGCCCTGCTCGGACCTAGAAAGTCCTTCTACAGTGAGAAGGGTAACCTAGAACTGAAGAGCGACAGAAGCTGCGATCTTGTTGTCCGAGAACGACGAGGCCTTTGCCGCGCCGGCCGAGTCCTGCTTCAGGTAGCTGTAGGTCAGGAACAGACCGACATTACGGTTCAGCAGATAGGTCCCGGTGGCGTTGAAGCTCGTGCGCTTGTCGTCACGATCGATGAATGCATACTTGTCCTTGCCGTAGCTGGCCGAGGCCGAGAGCAGGACATTGCGCATCAGTTCGTGGTCGATACCCACCGAGGCGCTGTTGGAGATGTAGCCCGCCGAATTCGCGGCGACCGAGTCTTCGATGGAGCGTGAGGCGGCGACGTTCAGCGTGGTCAGTTCAGTGGGGAACCATTCGACGCGACCCTTGGCGTTGAAGCCGTCCAGATCGGCGTAGTTGTCGTAGGTCTGTTCCATGTAGCCGGCTTCGATTTCACCGCGAACAGATTGCGAGAGGTCGAAGTTGGCGCCGACCGTGGCGACATAGCCTTCGGAATCGCGCGCACGGTTGGCGACTATAGCGGGAACGCCGGGCCTGGCCGCGCGGGCTAAGGTGTCGACGTCGTAAGACTTGGTGTTGCCGACCAGCGAGGCGAAGATCGCCGTATCGGGGCTGAGGGCGTATTCGGCCTTGCCACCATAGTAGAACTCGTCGCGATCGCGGGTGTTCTGGTTGAACGCGCCGCCCTGGTCGTCATAGTCGAACTTCTTGGCGTCCAGCTTGCCGGTCAGGCGAAGGCGGTTGAATTCCTTCACGGCGGTCAGGTTTTCAGACCACAGGTAATATTCGACCGGCTTTGCCGTCGCGCCGGCCGGCGTACCTGCGGTGATCGCCGAGCGCGGCTCGACCAGGTTCTGCCATTGGGCCGAAGCGGAGACATAGGTCCCACGCTCGACATCGAGACGGCCGTTCACGCCGAGGGTGTATTCCTCGCTGTTTTCGGTGTCGAAATCCGCATAGCGGTTCACCGAAGCCGAGGCGAAAGCGCCCAGGGCGTTGCGCGACCAGTTAGAGCGCGCCGCCACTTCCGGCTTGACCCGCCAGATAACGTCGGACTGCTCGCCCGTCGCAACGGCGTAGATATTGTCGTCATTCACGGCCTCAACGGTCACGCGAGGATACAGCGTGAAACCGCCCGCCTTGATGCCGACGGCTTCATAGTCGGGACGGGGGCGCTGACGAACACTGGTGTTCTTGTCGCGCTTGAAGTTCGAGCCCAGATCTTGAGCAAAGGAAACGGCGGGAACCGCCGCCAAGAGCGCGGCCGCTACGGCCGCCGTCGTCAGAATTCGCATATCGTATATCCCCACCTCAAGACGCCTCAAAACGCCCGTCAGATCCAAACACAAACACAGGGCAAGGAGGGCGAGCCCGGCTCGCCCTCCTTTAACTTAACCGCAATAGGCTGCGACAACGCCCGCGCAAGGATCGAAGGGCGCGACAACGATCGTCGACGCGGCCGGCGCCGGAGCCTCACCGCCGCCAGCGGGGGCGGCAGCGGTCTGCAGGTTCGTCAGAACGCTCACGGACTGCTGAGTGGTGACGGGGCCGGTCGACGCGGTCGCTGCGGACGGCGGCGGGGCGGCGGCCACTTGCGTGGCGAATGCCGGGGCGACATCAGCGGCGATCGACACCGCCAGCCCAGCGGGAATGACGTTGCTGGTGACGGCCGTGGTCAAGGCGGCAGCCATAACCGACGGCTCGGCGCCGGAAGCGGACAGCGCCGCCTGGATGGCCACCTTCAGCGCAGCAGCCTTGGCGTTAGCGCTCAGAGCCGCAAAGCCCGGCCGTGCGGCGGCCGTGCGTGCAGCGGCCGCGATGACCGTCTGAAGCGACGCAGCGGTCGGGGCGGCGGGGGCGGCGGGGGCGGGCGGGGTTTGAGCCCAAACCGAACCACCCATCGGGCCGGCGATGATCGCCAGACCCAGCACAATGGCGCTCGTAAGACGCGTTGACATGGCGACCTTCCAAAAAAATCGATTAAGAGTTCAGAAACCTATACTGCAAGAGCGAACAGCGCTCCAGCAACTTTTTGCAAGTCTAGGGCGAGACAGCCAAAGATGCGTGCATCTGCAGCCAGCCAGCCATTTTTCTGAGCGGAAATCAGCACTTCCGGTCACATCGTCGGCGAAGCGCGAAGACTCCGCTGTGCGAAACCGCACAACAAGAGGCTAAACCCGCCCGATTATTCACGCATCAGGCGAGATCCAGGAGCCTTGCGAATATTATCGGATGACCGAGCGACATAATTGCCACGGATTTGGCAGCCTGACGGGGAACTCGACCAGAGTCATGGCCGGCGACGCTTGAGTTGCCGCAGAGCCCGCAGCAGGGGGCGCTCAATGCTGGGCCAGATCAGAAGGGCTATGAAGCCCAGGATGACAGTTGCGGCCAACAGCACGAGATCAACCCCTTATTGCGGTCCGGTTAGCAGTCTTTCGTGACAATTAACCATGCGCTCAAGCCTGACCACGAATGAGACGCGACGTCTCAACGCAACGCACATGCAGCACGCAGTTCAGGGGCCATTGCGGCGCACATTGGG
Source organism: Caulobacter sp. (assembly GCA_031415995.1). Classification (GTDB taxonomy): domain Bacteria; phylum Pseudomonadota; class Alphaproteobacteria; order Caulobacterales; family Caulobacteraceae; genus Caulobacter. The sequence goes on from JANOSS010000179.1 coordinate 13,619, forward strand.
CGTTTCGCAACCAGCGCCAGACCCGGCGCGGGCCGGCCGGCCGGCCGGAGGCGAAAATGGTGCCGCTTAGGTGACTCGAACACCTGACCCCATCATTACGAATGATGTGCTCTACCAGCTGAGCTAAAGCGGCCCACAGCGCGTTGGAGACGAGGCCCCGGCGCGAGGAGGCGACTATTTAGCGGCGCGCGGGCCGCTTGCCAAGCGTCTACGTGAGGCCGTGTTGCGGCGCGGCGCCGGACCCTCCCCTGAAGGGTCAGAAAGCGGCGTGCCGTCGAAGACGCCGGGATCGTCCGGGATCGGCATCAGAGGACCGCCGACCTCGGCCGCGCGGACGAACGGCGTCGATTCCACATAGGCCGAAGGCAGTTCGGGCAGGTCGCTCATGGTCCGCTCGCGGCGTTCGTGGCGCGGATGGATCAACTCGCCGGTCTCGGCGAAGCTGACGGCCAGGCGGGCCCAGTCTTCGCGGCCATAGGCGAAAGCGCGACCTTCGGGGTCGAGATCGGACCAGTCCGGCTCCTGCGGCGCGGCGCGGCCCCGCGCAATCCAGGCCCGGGCCTCGTCGGCCTCACCATTGGCGAAGGCGACACGGGCCATCAGGCCGGCAAAGCGTGCCGTTGGAGCTTCGTCGTCGAGCAGACGGGCTGCGGCGCGAGCAGCGACGGGATCGCCGCCCACCAGGCCGCTCTCGACCCGCAGGATGCGGCTCTCGCGGGCGTCGGGCTTCATCGCGGCCAGGGCGGCCAGGCGTCCGGCCCGGACCTTGGGCGTCTCGCTGGTCTTCAGGTCACGATAGGCGAGCCAAAGGGCGGGATGCGGCGCGCTCTTCCAGGCCGTTTCGATCAGTTGCCCGGCCTTGGCGACCTTGCCATCAGCGGTCAGAAGGCGTGCCGCCATCACCGCGCCTGGCACGAAGTCGGGCTTGAGCTTGACGGCCTGGAGCGCGAAATCGAGCGCCTGGCTGCGCTTGCGCGGATCGTCAGAGCCTTCAAGGCTGGCGGCCGAGGCGGCCAGAAGCGCGGCGCGCGCCCGTTCGGCGACAACGGGCGGCACGATCTTGCGGTCCAGGGCGGCCTGGGCCAGATCGAGCGCCGACGCCCAGTCACCCGCCTCGAGCCGGGATTCCAGCAGAGCCCGCCAGGCCCAGCGCGCTGTGCGGGCCAGGCCGAAGGCGGTTTCCGCGTGGCGCACGGCGGTCAGCCTGTCGCCCTCGGCCAGGGCGGTCTGCATCAGGCCGCGCAGGCCGGCCAGCCGCATCTCCGGGAAGCCGAGCATGGCGTTATAGGCCGCCTTGGCGGCCAGGTGGTCGCCGGCGGCCTCAGCCGCCTGGGCGGCCAGCACGCGAACCAGGGCGGGCGTATCCTCGGCGAGGTCCGCCGCCTTCTGCGCCAGCCTCCGGGCCTCAGAGCCGTCGCCTGCGGCCACAGCGAGGAAGCCGCGCGACAGGGCCTCGACGCCCTGCTGGCGCTTGCTTTCAGCGCGGGCGCGCGCCGCGCGGCGCGGCGCCTCGACCACCCAGATCAGGCTGCGCCAGAGTATGGTGGCCAGCAGAGCGGAAAACAGGGTGAGAAGCGCGGCTGCGGCCGCAGTCATCTCGACCCGCCAGCCCATCCAGTCGAGATGGGCGCGGCCGGGCTCACCCATCAGGGCCAGGCTCGCGACGGCGACCGCCGCCACCAGGAACAGGATAAAGGACGCGCGGATCATGGCGCGGCCCGCGAAACCTGGGCCAGGGCGGCCAGGGCGTCGGCGCGGATGGCGGCCACGTGGCGATCGACCTCGACACGGCGCTCGGCCGAAGCCAGCCAGGGGGCCAGGACCAGACGAGCCGGATCGGGAAGGGCGTCCAGCGTCCGGATCGCGCTGTCGACATCGCCCTCATCCAGCAGGCGCTGGGCGCGCGCCAGCTTGGCGTCGGGCGTCGTTCCGCGCGTCGAGCTGACCTGACGGATCGAGACGATGCCGGACAGAGCGTAGCGAATTCGGGCCAGGAGGCCGGCCTCCTGGCCAGGATCGCGGGCGGCGGTCGCAGCGCGGCCGGCCAGGGTTTCGAATTCGGCGGCGAGACCGGCTCGGGTCGGGGCGCCCGTCTGGGCCAGGCGCGACAGGGCCCGCAGGTCGGGCGACATTGGCAACACCCGTCCAAGACTGGCCAGCTCCTCATCGAACGGGCCCGAGGCCTGGGCCGCGTCCGCCAGGGAGGCGGCGGCCAGCGAAGCTGCTGCGGCGTCCAGGACGCCCTTCTGGCCGGCTTCCAGAGCGGCGAGACGAGCCTCGAGGCGTTCGATCTCGACGGCGGCGCCCGCCAGGGTCGGCGCGGCGGTCTCGACCGGAAGCGGCGAGCCGACCGGCAAGCGCGCGGACGGCGGCGTGGCGCTGGGCGTGGCGCGAATCTGGCTGTCGGCGGAACCCTTCACCGGAAACCAGGTCGGCCCGTAGCGGGTGACCATTGCGCCCAGGATCACGCAGGACACGCATAGGGCGATCATTGCCCAGAAGCCTGCGCCCAGCAGCGGGCGACGACGGGCGTACAGTGCGGGATCGCTGGGGGTGATGATTTCAGCGGGATCTGGAGCGGCGTTCATCCCCCATTCGTGCCCCACGCCGCACCGCCGCGCAATGTGCAGCTATCGCCCAAGCAGATCGAGCAGGTCAGATTCACGGGGTCGAGGCGCAAAGGCCACAGAGCCGATGCGGCCAGCGCGGTGCGCCGCCAGCAGCGGTTCCGCCACGGCCGGCGACAGACACAGGGCCTGGAGCAATGGCACCGGCGCCTGGTCCAGAAGCACAGCCAGCCCTCGCGCGGCGCGGGGAGACTGCAGCAGCACGGCCTTGAGCCCGGCCAGTTGCTCCAGGGTCCCCGGCGCGGGCGGCCGGTCGATCGCGGCATAGACAGCCAGACCCCGCGCCACGACCCCCGCACGGGCCAGCAGCGCCGGCAGGTCGGCGGCGGGCTCGCCGGCGCCGACCGACAGAACAGGTCCTGGGCAGGTTCGCGCGATCAGCCCGGCCAGCGCCTCGACATCGCCGTCGGCGCTGAACGACTCGGAGAATCCCGCCGCCCGGGCCGCGCGGGCCGTCGCATCGCCCACGGCGAACACCGGAAGGTCGCGCGCGGCAGTCAGGCGCGCGAAGGCCTCGACGCCGTTGGCGCTGGTGAAGGCAAGAGCCCTGATCCCGTCAAGGTCGACCTCCGGCTCAAGAAACCGGATGTCCAGCAGGGGATCGACGAGCGCCGCAAAGCCCAGGGCCTCGACACGGCGGGCGGTTGCCTCGGCGCCGGGGCGGGCGCGGGTAATCCAGACCGTGCCGCCCCTGCGCATCGGCTAGTCCGGCAGGATCAGGGCATCGCCGCCCTCGGCCCGCACGGCCGCGCCCAGGGACAGGCCCAGCTGCCGAGCGGCCGCGACATCGTCTGACCCATCAAGCGTGAGGTCGCCGTCGCGCCGGAACCGCTGCACGCCGTCGGGGGTCAGGGCCTCGACGATCATCGACAGGCGATGGCCGTCGAGGATGGCGTAGGCGCCGATGGCTGTGCGGCACGAGCCTTCCAGGGCATAAAGCGCGCCGCGCTCGGCGGCGACGCAGATCGTGGTGGGACGGCAGCGGACGGCGTCGAGCCAGCCGGCGTTCACATCTTCAAGGCGCGTCTCGATGACCAGGGCGCCCTGGCCCGGCGCCGGCGGACAGGCGATCGGGTCGAGCCAGCTTTTCGGCAGGTGACCCAGGCCCAGGCGGTTCAGGCCCGATTGCGCCAGCAGGATGGCGTCGGCATCGCCGCGTTCCAGCTTGGCCAGCCGTGTATCGACGTTTCCGCGCAGCATGACGATCTCGAGATCGGGTCGCACATGCAGGGCCTGGGCCTGTCGGCGCAGGCTGGCCGTGCCCAGGCGCGCACCGTGGGGCAGGTCTTCCAGTCGATCGCAGATGTTGCTTATGAAGGCGTCGCGGGGATCCTCGCGCTCGGGCGTGGCGGCCAGGATCAGGCCCGGCGGCAGTTCGGCCGGCATGTCCTTTAGCGAATGGATGGCGCAGTCGATGCGGCCGTCCAGCAGGGCTTCCTCGATTTCCTTCGTGAAAAGGCCCTTGCCGCCGATCTCCATCAGACGACGATCCTGAATGCGGTCGCCGGTCGTGACGATCGGGATCAGGGGCGCATAGGCCTCTTCCTCGCCCGGCGACCCGCCGAGCGCGGCGGCGATACGCGCCTGCATGAGGCCGGACTGCGCCAGAGACAGCTTGGAGCCACGGGCGCCAATACGGATGGGAGGTTGCCGGGACACGGTGGGAACGTTACCTGCGGGAGACAAGATTGAAGCCATCGCTGCTACAGGAGCGGCGGGAACCCCGCAACCGAATGCCAAATTCCACGACCCTCGGCCTGACGATCCTTGGCCTGGAGACCAGCTGCGACGAGACTGCGGCCTCGGTCGTGCGCCGTGCGGACGACGGAACGGTCACGGTGCTGTCCTCGATCATCGGCACCCAGTTCGAGCAACACGCCCCGTTCGGTGGGGTGGTGCCGGAAATCGCCGCCCGCGCCCATGTCGAGGCCATCGACGCCATCGCCGCCGAGGCCATGCGCGCGGCCGGCATCGGCTTCGACCAGATCGACGGCGTCGCCGCCACGGCCGGCCCCGGCCTGGTGGGCGGCGTGATGGTGGGGCTGGCGTTCGGGAAGGCCGTGGCCCTGGCCCGCAACATACCCCTGGTGGCGGTCAATCATCTGGAGGGCCATGCGGTCTCGGCCCGACTGGGGGCCGACATCCCCTATCCCTTCCTGCTGCTGCTGGTCTCGGGCGGCCACTGCCAGTTGCTGGAGGTCGCCGGGGTCGGGGCCTGCACGCGCCTGGGCACCACGATCGACGACGCAGCCGGAGAGGCTTTCGACAAGATCGCCAAGTCCCTGGGCCTGCCCTATCCGGGCGGGCCGGCGCTGGAGAAGCTCGCCGCCACCGGCGACGGCTCCAAGTTCGAGCTGCCGCGCGCCCTGTTGGGCCGCAAGGACTGCGACTTCTCGTTCTCGGGCCTGAAGACCGCCGCCGCGCGCCAGGCCGAGAAGATCACCGATGAACAGTCGCGCGCCGATCTGGCCGCCGCCGTCCAGGCCGCCATCGCCCGCCAGCTGTCGGAACGCACCGACCGGGCGATGAAGCTCTACAGAACGAGCCATCTCGATCAGCCGCTACGCTTCGTGGTGGCCGGCGGTGTCGCGGCCAATGGCGCGGTCAAGGCGGCGCTGCGCAGGAACTGCGACGACAACGGCTATTCGTTCGACGCCCCGCCGCTGGTCTATTGCACCGACAACGCCGCGATGATCGCCTTGGCCGGCGCCGAGCGTCTGGCCTTGGGCATCAGCGATGATCTCGACGCCGTGGCCCGTCCGCGCTGGCCCCTGGACGAGGCCGCCGCTTTATCCAATCCGAGCAACAGTTTCGGTCGCAAGGGGGCCAAGGCATGAGCGTCTTTCAGAACGTGGGCTTCAAACACGCCGGCGTCATCGGCGCGGGCGCATGGGGCACCGCCCTGGCCCAGGTCTGCGCCCGCGCCGGCCTTCAGGTGACTCTGCAGGCCCGCGAGACCGAGGTCGTCGAAAGCATCGCTGCCAAGCGCGAGAACAGCCTGTTCCTGCCCGGTGTCGCCCTCGAACCCGAGATCGCCGCCATCGCCGACATGGCGGGCCTGGCGTCCTGCGACCTGATCCTGGCCGTCGCCCCGGCCCAGCATCTGCGCTCGGCCCTCAAGGCCCTGGCCCCGCACCTGCGTCCCGGCGTTCCTGTGGTGCTGTGCGCCAAGGGCGTCGAGCAGGGTACGCTGAAACTGATGACCGAGGTCGCCGCCGAGGCTCTGCCCGGCGCGCCTCTGGCCGTGCTGTCAGGGCCCAGCTTCGCCGGCGAGGTGGCCCGGAACCTGCCCACCGCCGTCACCCTGGCCTGCGAGGACGAGGCGCTGGGCCGCGCCATCGCCGAGGCCATCGCCACCCCCACGTTCCGCCCCTATATCGCCGCCGACACGATCGGGGCCGAGGCCGGCGGGGCGGTGAAGAACGTGCTGGCCATCGCCTGCGGCATTGTCGAGGGCAAGGGTCTCGGCCGCAGCGCCCACGCCGCCCTGATCACCCGGGGCTTTGCTGAACTGACCCGCCTGGCCATGGCCCTGGGGGCCAAGGCCGAGACCGTGGCCGGCCTGTGCGGCCTGGGCGACCTGGTCCTGACCTGCTCCAGCCCACAATCGCGCAACATGAGCGTCGGCCTGGCCCTGGGTGGCGGCATGACCCTGGCCGAGGCCCTGGCCGGCAAGCTGTCGGTGGCGGAGGGCGTCGCCTCGGCCCCGGCCGTTCGCGACCTTGCTGCGCGCCTGGGGGTCGAGATGCCGATCTGCCAGGCCGTCGCCGCCATCCTGGCGGGCGAGGCGCAGGTCGACGCCGCCATCGCGGGGCTGCTGTCCCGTCCCCTGAAATCCGAAGCCTCACAGGACCGTCCCATGCCCCTCTTCGCCATCACCTGCACGGACAAGCCCGGCGCCCTTGAGAAGCGTCTGGCCACCCGTCCTGTTCATCTCGACTATCTGAAGACGTCGACCGGGCTGAAACTGGCCGGTGCCCTGTTGGGCGAGGACGGCAATCCGATCGGCTCGCTGCTGATCGTCGAGGCCGACGACCTGGCCGCCGCCCAGGCCCAGGCTGACAACGACCCCTTCACCGCCGCCGGCGTGTTCGAGAGCGTCGAGGTCCGTCCCTGGCGCCTGGCGATCGGCGAGCTCTAGCGGCCGAGCATGCACGCCGACCCCGACAACAGGGCTCGCCCGGCCGCCGGAACCCTGCTCTGCGCCCTGGACGAGATCCCCTCGCCCGGCGCTCGGGGCTTCAGGTTTCGTGACGGCGAGGCGATGTTCGCCGGCTTTGTCGTCCGACAGGGTGAGGCGGTGTTCGGCTATGTCGACAGCTGTCCGCATGCGGGCTGGCCCATGGCGGGCTTCGCAGGCCGATATCTGACCCGCGACAACGACCTGATCCTGTGCGGCGGCCACGCGGCCCTGTTCCGCATTGAGGACGGCGTCTGCCTGGCCGGTCCCTGCCCGGGCCAGATCCTGACGCCCTGGCCGGTGCGGATCCAGGCGGGCGAGGTGCGCACGACCTGACCGCGCGACGTTTTGTCGCCGCGCCGCCACGGTAGAGTTAAGGGCCGTTAGACATGTCGTCGCCATGATCGGCTCCTGCGGAAGCGATTTCCGACAGGAGAGACGGGCAGATGGCGTCACTGGGCCAGAAGATCATGGGGGCGTGCGGCGGCGCGGCCCTGCTCTGTGCGGCAACAGCTTCCACCGGGCTTTGGGTGGCGTTCAGTCTCGACAAGGCCCTGGAACGCGCCTCGACGTCCGCTCGCATCCTGCGCCTGCACATGCACGCCGACATGATGCACGACGCCCTGCGTGGCGATGTCGGCGGAGCCATCATGTCCAGCGACCCGGCCCTGGGGTTCGACATCAAGGTCGTTCGGGCCGACCTCGCCGAGCACGTCGCGGCCTTCGAAGAGGATATCAAGACCGCAGAACAGCTTGCGCATGATCCGGCGATCGAGGCCGCCCTCAAGGAGGTCGAGGCCCCACTGGGCGCCTATATCGCCGCCGCCTCGGGCCTGATCGCCATCGCCGATACAGATCCTATCGCCGCACGTGGCCTGCTGCCGGATTTCAACACCCAGTTCGCAACCCTTGAAGAGAAGATGGAGCAGGCCTCCGAGAAGATTGAGGCGGCCTCCACCCGGGATGCCGAGACGGCCCGACGCCTGGGCGTGTGGGGCCAGATCCTGATGGGGGCCCTGCTGCTTTCCGCCGTAGCCCTGGCGGTGGGCCTGACACTTGCCGCGCAGCGGGTCCTGATCGCGCCCCTCTCGGAGATCACCCGCTGCCTGGGGCGACTGGCGGCCGGCGATTTTTCGACAGCCCTGCCCAAGATGGGGCGAAAGGACGAGATCGGCGAGATGGCCGCCGCCGTCCAGGCCTTCCGCGACGCTGTCGAGGCGCGCCAGTGGGAACTCGAAGCCTCCGATGTCCGCGACGCTCTGGAAGCCGAACGGCGCGCGACCGAAGCCCGCCGGGCCGCTGAAGATGCGGCCCAGAACGCCGTGGTCGGCAACCTGGGCGATGCCCTGCGCCACCTGTCGAACGGCGACCTTTCGCACCGCATCGATCAGCATTTCCCCGAAGGCTATGAACGCCTGCGCATCGACTACAACGCTGCTGTCGACAAGCTGTCGGGTGTGATCGCCGCTTCGCTGGAAGGGGTTTCACTGATCCATGGCGGCACGGCCGAGATCACCGAGGCCGCTGACGACCTGTCTCGTCGCACCGAGCATCAGGCCGCCAGCCTCGAAGAGGCCGCCGCCGCGCTTGACGAGATCACCAGCACGGTACGCCAGACCGCCGAAGGGGCCAATCGGGTCCGCAAGGTGGTCGAAGCGGCCCGCACTGCCGCCGGCAACAGCGGCGCGGTCGTGGACCAGGCGGTCAGCGCCATGGGCGCGATTGAAAAGTCCTCCAGCCAGATCGGCCAGATCATCGGTGTGATCGACGAGATCGCCTTCCAGACCAATCTTCTGGCCCTGAACGCCGGGGTCGAGGCCGCCCGGGCCGGCGAGGCCGGTCGCGGCTTCGCCGTTGTCGCCCAGGAAGTCCGGGCCCTGGCCCAGCGCTCG